>VGBY01000190.1 GCA_016870295.1 Actinomycetota bacterium | reverse complement strand
GTGGGCCAGGTAGGGATCGAACCTACGACCAAGGGATTATGAGTCCCCTGCTCTGACCACTGAGCTACTGGCCCCGGTGGAATTTGTGGCTCCGGGGGTGGGGCTCGAACCCACGGCCGACGGATTAACAGTCCGTTGCTCTGCCAACTGAGCTACCCCGGAAAGGCGTTGTCAGGCTACTCGTCAGCGAGCGTCGACGGGCGTCGGCGAGCGTCGACGGGCGACGGCGGGCGCGACTATTCGTCTTCGACGAACGAACGCAGGCCGCTTTCGTTGTTCGGATGACGCATACGCGCCAGTGTCTTCTGCTCGATCTGTCGCACCCGCTCGCGCGTAATGCCTTCTTTGTCAGCAACTTCTTCCAGCGTGTGCTGTTTGCCGATGAACTCGCCGAGCCCGAAACGCATCGACATGATGCGGCGCTCGCGCTCGGGCAGACCGTCGAGCGACTTCTCCACTTGGTTCACCAACTCGCGCTGCACGGTTTCGTTCAGCGGATCTGCGGCGTCTTGGCTGGCGAGCGTGTCACCGACCGTGAGGTCGTCGATGTCGGCGCCGACGGGTGCGTCAAGGCTGGCGGTCGACAGCGTGAGTTGCTGAATCTCGAACAGTTTTTCCACCGTGATATCGCAGCGCGCGGCGACTTCTTCGGGCGTCGGGTCGCGCTTCAACTCGGCGGTGAGCTCGCGCTCTGATCGCTGTACGCGGTTGACGATCTCCATCATGTGGCCGGGGATCCGAATGTTGCGACCCTGATCGGCCATCGCGCGGGTCATCGATTGGCGAATCCACCACGTGGCATAGGTGGAGAACTTGAAGCCCTTCTCGTAGTCGTATTTGTCGACGGCATGCATCAAGCCGATGTTGCCCTCTTGGATGAGGTCGGAGAGGTGCAGTTCCTTGCGGTCGTAACGACGGGCGATCGACACCACGAGTCGCAAGTTGGCATTCACCATGCGCATCTTGGCCTTCTCGCCGGCCTTCACGGCATCGCGGCAATTCTTGCGGTCGGTAGCCGACAGTTTGCGCGACTTGTCGTCAAGCCGTGCTTTGGCAGCCTGACCATCCTTCACTGCCTTGCCGAGAATCTTCTCTTCGGCCGCGGTCAACAACGGATGCTTGCCAATCTCGTTCAGGTATTGGCGCACCGTGTCGGGCGTGTCACCGCCGGTGATTCGTGGTCCGCGCACTACTTCGTCACGCCTCGACTGCTGAAGATACGTCGTACAACCATGCGAGCAAGTCCGTGACGTCAGAGTCTGCCACATCCCGCTCGCTCAACCGTTCCACCTGCTGGCGGATACCGCGGTCACGGGTGATGACCTCCGGTGAGGTGTTCGTCACTCGTCGTGCCAGTTCGCGCCGCACCGCAGCACGCAACAAATTGATGCCTTCCTTGCGTGCGTCACCCTCGACCGACGCGACGAGCACCCGACTCAGCAGTTCTTGGGCCTCGGGATCGAGGTCGGCTTCGGCGCGTTTGAAGTCGTTGTGGTGCGTCAGCAATG
>VGBY01000189.1 GCA_016870295.1 Actinomycetota bacterium | reverse complement strand
GCCGAGGCGAAGGGCTTCGAAGCGGTGTGGCAGGCCGAGAGTCGTCTCGTGCGCGAGGCCACCGTGCCGATGGCGGCATTTGCGTCGGTGACGACGAAGTTGAAGGTCGGCTCCGGTGTCGTCGATTGTTGGAGCCGCAACCCGGCCCGGCTGGCCGCCACCTTCAGCACGCTCGACGATCTCGCCCCAGGACGGGTGTTGCTGGGCATCGGCGCCTGGTGGGACCCGCTGGCCAAGAAAGTGGGCATCGACCGCAGCAAGCCGCTTCGTGCGATGCGTGAGATCGTCACCGCGGTGCGGGCGTTACTGAACAACGAAACGGTCACGATGCACGGCGACTTCGTGCAGCTCGACGGCGTCGAACTCGACTATGTGTACCAGGAGCGACGCAAGAAGGATGTGCCGATTTACATCGGCGCAACAGGCATGCAGATGATGGAACTCACCGGCGAGATCGCCGACGGCGTCGTGCTCAACTACCTCGTCTCCCCCGAGTACAACGCCCAAGCCTTGGAAGCCCTCGCCCGGGGCGCCGCCAAAGCCGGCCGCTCACTCGATTCCATTGACCGTCCACAACTGGTGGTGTGCAGCGTGCACGAAGACCGCCAGACTGCTCTCGACATGGCACGGCAGATGGTCACGCAGTACCTCGGGCAACAGCCGCACATCATGAAGGCGTCCGGCGTACCGCAGTCGCTGCTCGACAAAGTGGGCAGCGTGCTCACATGGCCGGCCACCCACGAGCAAGTGGTGGCGGCGTCCAAGTTCGTACCGGATGAAATCGTGCAGATGTTGACCGCCAGTGGTACACCAGCCGACGCCCGCGCGCAAGTGGAGCACTACATGCGTAACGGCTGCACCTGCCCGATCTTGTACCCACTCGGTGATGTGCGAGCGATGATCGACGCGTTCTCGGGTTGGAGCCCGCGACTGTGACCGTCATCAACGCAACGTCACTGCAGCAGGCGTTGCAGGCGCTTCGCGACCATCCAGGTGCGCGCCTCGTGCAGGGTGGCACCGACCTGATGGTCGAGGTGAACTTCAACCGAACGTCGGTCAACGATGTCGTCGCTCTGCGACAAGTAAACGAGTTGAAGCGTTGGCACATCGACGATGAAGCGGGCGCGATCCGCCTCGGTGCCGGCGTGCCGTATGCGGAAATGGAGCGCTCGCCCCTGCGCGAACATCTGCCCGCCCTCGCGCAAGCAGCGCGCACGGTGGGTTCGCCGCAGATTCGCGCCGCCGGTTCGCTCGGAGGCAATCTCGGCACCTGTTCGCCTGCCGGTGACGGACTACCGGTCTTGAGTGCGTTGGATGCAATCGTGCATCTCCAGAGTGTCGACGGCACCCGTGACACATCGATCCACGACTTCATGGTCGGGGTCAAGAAGAACACGCGTCGGGCCGACGAAGTCATCGTCGCGGTGACGCTCCCGCTCTTGGCCGGCTATCAGGGCTATGCCAAGGTCGGCACGCGCAACGCAATGGTGATCTCGGCGGCCTCGGCATGT
>VGBY01000188.1 GCA_016870295.1 Actinomycetota bacterium | reverse complement strand
TGACGATCGTTTGCTTACGAGCCTGGGTGACGGCGAAGTTCACGCTCGGCGCGGTCGACTCGATTCCGAAGTCTTTGGCGTGGGCAACATGGCGGAACACGGCTGCGCTCTCCAGAAACGCCTTCGCTGGGATGCAACCGCGGTTCAAACAGGTGCCGCCGATCGTGTCTTTTTCCACCAGCGCCACTTTCATGCCGGCTGAAGCCGCATAGAACGCTGCCGCGTAACCGCCCGGACCGCCGCCGACTACGACGAGATCGAATTGTTCGGCTGCCACGCCCATTTACGGTAGCGGTTTACGCACCATGCGAACTCAACTACGGCGAGTCACGACCCCAACCACTGCCGCTTCTCACCGTTGCCCGCCCACACAACTGTTGGTGTTCCGACTGCCGGCACGAATTCAATCGTGCATGTGACATCTTCAGCAGCAGTCGGGCAGTCTGCGGAGCCGACTGGCTCGGTGATTTCGCCGTTGGCGAGCATCGACCACCCTTCGAGCGGTGTTGTGCCGCGCAATCCGCTCACCGTCACGTTCACCAACGTTCGTCTAGGTGTTACCTGCACATCGTTGACGCGCACAGTGATGTCACCGACCACTGCAGCCGTGCCGATTTTGAGCAGATTCGGTGTGGAATCAGTGTCGTTGGCTGTTTGCAAGAGCTTCGCTGTGCCCGCGACGAGAATCAACAGCCCGCACACGAGGCTGGCGATGATCAGTTTGCGTGTGCTCACGCCGTTGAGCGTACGACGCTGACCGCCCAGTTGGCGCCGTTGGGCGCCTGACACCGACTGGTCAATAGTCTCAATCTCGTGGGTCTGCGCGACTTGTTCTCCAAGAGCGGCACATCGCGAACCGAACTGATCACCGAACGACTCTCTGACCAATTCGAACACCTGCAGCTCGTCTCGCTGGCCGACATGCCACTGCGTGAACGTGTGGAAGTGTGCGGCGAAATCCGGCGCATGACGGTGAAACCGCGCGCGGGGATTCCCGCTGTTGAAGTGGAGATCAACGACGGCACCGGTGAACTCACGGTCATCTTCAGTGGACGCCAGCGCATCCCGGGGATCGGCCACAACCGCTGTCTCACCGTGTGCGGCGTGGCCCACACCGAGGGCACGCGTCGAGTGATGCTCAACCCGCGTTATCAGTTGTTGCCGCGACTCGGGCAGTAACCGCGACGACCTGGCGCAATTGCCGGTGCCGTAGCAACGAACTCGTCAGCCGACGAGCAACTTCGAGACTGCCGCCTCGGCATCCTCGGTGATGAGCGCCATCACTTCGTCACCGGGTCGCAGCACGGTGTCAGGAGTCGGAACCATCACCCGCTCGGCGCGAACGAGGGCAACGATCGTCGCACTGCGCGGCAGCACGAGTTCTGACAGCGCCTTGTTCGCCGCCGGCGACGTTTCAGCAAGCGTCACTTCGACGAGTTCTGCCTTGCCACCTTTCAGTTGCATGAGTCGCACGAAGTTGCCGACCGACGTCGCTTCCTGCACCAGGCTCGTGATCAGGTGCG
>VGBY01000187.1 GCA_016870295.1 Actinomycetota bacterium | reverse complement strand
GGCGCGGAACGCACGCAGGCTGAAGGTAAGCGGCTCGGCGAAGGTTCCCTTCAAGAAGTAGAGGGCTTCCAGCGCATTCGGCCAGTTGTTCAACTCCCAGTACGCCGGAAAGCGACCCGGGTACAGATCATTGAAGATGTCGAGGCTCGGGAGTTTGTGCAGTGCGATACGCGAGTCGAGTACTGGATACGGCTGGCCGCCGTACACCTCAACATGGTGACCGAGGTCGACCAGCGCCTTGGTCAAGTGGCGGGTGTACACGCCTTGTCCGCCAACATGCGGCTTGCCGCGGTAGGTGAGATACGCCAATCGCAACGGACCTTCGCGCAAACGGTCGAGTTCGCGCTGCACGTCGCCCCCCGACATGCGACTTGACGCTATCGCTGTGAAATTATCGGGCGATCAATTTCATCGTGCGACGCAATGGTGCATGCGGTGTGACGAGCAGCGGAGCCAAGGTGAAACCATCCGGTGGTCCCGACTGTGGCTCGACGCACAACGCATGCTTCGGCATGTCGTAAACCACCCAGCATTCGCAGTCGCTCTCGATGGCGATACGCGCACCATCGTTGAAGATCACTGACGGTGTGCGACGTGCGCCGATGAAGCAGTCATCCCATGGCCCGGGTGTCGGGGCGATGCGACGACCGTCGGGGATGTAGTCGTCGTCGCGCACGTACATCTCGGTGAATTCGACGTCGAGTGTTGCGGGTCGCACGAACCACGGATGCCAACCAACCTGTGCCGGCATCGACTCACTAGTCGTCGTTACCGTGAGCGTGCAGGTGATGGTGCGTTGCAGAGCGTCGACCGCAACCTCGTGCATCACGTGCCCGGCGTATGGCCAGCGCGATCCGAGTGCGGCAACCAGCACCGCGTGTGTGGGTGAGTGTTCGACCGTCGACCAACTGACGTCGAACACCGTGCCGTGAATTGCGTGTTCACCGAAGTTGCGCGGCAACTGGTGTTGCACACCGGCATGCGAGAAACGTCCACCGCGTACACGCCCCGCGTACGGCACCATCGGGTATGCACCCCACGATGTGGCAGATGCGCCACGGGTATGTGTGAGCAGTCGTTCGCGTGATGCAACTCGCACCGACGACAGACGCGCGCCTCGTAATGCGTCAATCGAACAGCCGAATGTTCCGCTGCCGAGGTGCAACTCGTGACTCATGTGCAACCATCGTTACTCATACGGCACCACGCTCGGCTGCGGTGATCTCACGTCGCCGAGTGCGTGCAGCGAGTGCGATTACGAGCGCAACGGCGAAGATCGCGATGGGTGCGTCACCAAGACGTGAATACGGAGTGCGCCCGGTGCGCAGGGGAACGTCGTCGATGATCACCGCCTGTTTGCCGATTGGTATCCGCTGTAGAACGTGGCCATCGACATCCACCACAATGCTGTAACCAGTGGTTGCCGCTTGCACGAGAAAGCGTCCCGACTCGATGGCCCGCAACTGTGAACTGGCCACTTGTTGCTGCTGCAGAATCTCGCCCGTATAACTGGAACCGTTCGTGGGGTTCAGCACGACGTATCCACCGTTGG
>VGBY01000186.1 GCA_016870295.1 Actinomycetota bacterium | reverse complement strand
GCAGGAATCACGGCGACACGCACGGGCATCGCATCATCGTAGACTTTTCCACCCGATGCCCACCTACGTGTACCGCTTCATCGACACCGGCGAAACGATCGAAGTCCGACAGTCCTTCGACGACGCAGCGCTCACCGAAGCCCCGCACCCCAGCGATGGCAAGCCACGGCCCGTAAAGAAGGTGTTCACGCCCGTCGGCGTCACGTTTAAGGGCTCTGGTTTCTACAAGACCGACTCAGGGTCGGGTGCGAAGTCGGCAAAGAGTGATGGTGGCGCGGCGACATCGGGCGCGGGCAGCGGTTCGGATGCAGGTTCTGGCACAAGTTCGGGCGCCAGCTCGGATGCGGGTTCGGGCGGCGGCAGCAGTGCAAGCACCGCGGGAGGTGCGGGCGGCGGTGCAAGCACCGCAGGCGGCGCGGCGAGCGGTTCTCCGTCGAACACCTCATCTTCCAACGCCTCAACATCGAACACCTCGTCGTCGCCGAAGAAGTCGGACTAGTCGCCGAGTTTTGCCGATTCGCCCTGCGCGTGCACACACGCGAGTATGAGACAGTTTTTCAGCAAACACTCGCCCACTCGCACCAGCGGGGTTTCGCCCTTCGTCACATGGCAGCACTTCACCCGACGCGTTGAACGACGTCTGCTTGCCGACACCGCCCTACGCCGCGCAGTCATCGTGTCGGGCACCGCGCTCAGTTTCGTGTGCTACATCGCCCTCGTCACCGTAGGCCAGTAGCCGCCAGATTCAGTACCACGAGTGCCAGCACGATTCGGTAGATGACGAACACATTGAAGTTGCTGCGCGCAGCCAAGCGTTGCAGAGCGTTGATTGCCAGCCAACCAGTGAGTGCGGCCGCGACGACACCGATCAGCATCGTCTGCACGAGACCTTCAGGAATCCCATCGGCGATGAGCGACCCCACCTTGAAAACTCCGGCCCCCGCAATGATCGGCACGCCGATGACGAAGGACATGCGCACTGCCGCTGCACGCTCATAGCCGAGCAGTCGCATCGCAGAGATGGTGATGCCCGAGCGCGAGGTGCCCGGATTGAGCGCCAACACTTGCGCGGCGCCGATCAGCCACGCGTCGCGCGCAGTGAGGTCGCGCATCTCACGCGACCCGATGCGACGGTCAGCCCACCACAACACCGCGCCGAAGACGATCAACGACACGGCGACGGCAACCGGACCGCCGAGTGCTTCGGCGATGACGTCATCGAACAGCGCACCAACGACCGCCGCGGGCACGGCCGTAATGACGAACAGCCACGCCAGTCGCCCGTCCGGTGCCGCCGTGCGCTGCTGCGCCGACGAAAACGGGTGACGCACACCAGCCTTCACGAGCGAAGTCAATTCCACCCGCACTGCCACCACGACGGCAAACAGCGTGCCGAGATGCAATGCGGCGTCAAAAGCCGAGCCCACCGACTCGCTGGCGAAGTCTTCCCAACCAAACAGCCACGGCACAAGTTCGAGATGCCCGCTCGAGGAAACCGGGAAGAACTCCGTCAGCCCCTGCACGATGCCGAGCACCAACGCCTGCCACCACGACATCGTGATAGACGACGCTACT
>VGBY01000185.1 GCA_016870295.1 Actinomycetota bacterium | reverse complement strand
AAGAAGTCGATGCCGAAGACATCGCCGAGGTGGTCGCGAAGTGGACGGGAATCCCCGTTACGCGGCTGATGGAGGGCGAGATGCACAAGTTGGTGCACCTCGAGGAACTGCTGCACCAGCGCGTGGTCGGCCAAGATGCGGCAGTCGCAGTGGTGGCCAATGCAATCCGCCGCAGCAGGGCGGGGTTGTCCGATCCGAACCGCCCGATTGGTTCATTCATGTTCCTCGGCCCGACCGGCGTCGGTAAGACCGAGTTGGCCCGTGCACTCGCTGCATTCCTCTTTGATGACGACAAGGCGATGGTGCGCATCGACATGGGCGAGTACTCCGAGAAGCATTCGGTGAGTCGTCTGGTTGGTGCGCCTCCTGGATATGTCGGCTACGACGAGGGCGGGCAGTTGACCGAGGCGGTGCGCCGCAGACCATACAGCGTCGTGTTGCTCGATGAAATCGAAAAGGCGCATCCTGAAGTGTTCAACGTGCTGCTGCAGGTGCTCGACGACGGTCGGCTCACCGACGGCCAAGGTCGCACGGTTGATTTCACCAACACGGTGCTGATCATGACGAGCAACCTGCCCGTCGAACCGATCGAGTACTTCAAGCCGGAGTTCGTGAACCGCATCGATGAGATCGTGCGCTTTGCAACGCTCACTCGCGACGACCTCGGGGCCATCGTGGAGATCCAGTTGCAACAACTCATCGACCGATTGGCACAACGACGCATCACCTTGGCGGTGACACCCACGGCTCGTCTCGCGCTTGCCGACCGCGGCTATGACGCAGAGTTCGGGGCGCGACCGCTGAAGCGTCTGATTCAGCGAGTCATCGCCGACCCGGCGTCACTGTTGCTCTTGGAAGGCAAGGTGTCGGAGTCGAGCGGCAACGCGATGATCATCGTCGACATGGTCGACGGTGAATTCAGCGTGAATCCATCCGACGCCGGCTGACTACACGCCGACTTCACAACGTTGCGCGAACTACCACGTTTCAGTGGAAGCGGTGGCGCAGTGCATTGCCGTGGGCCGCAAAGCCTTCGTGATCGGCCAACACCTCGATGGTTGGAGCCATGCGTCGCAGCGCCGACTCGTTCGCCGAGGCGATCGCCGTCGTCTTCAAGAATGCAGCGGCGGTGATGCCCGACGAGACCGCGGCGAAACCACTCGTCGGTAGCGATGCCGGCACGCCGAGCACGAAGTTGGCGGCAGAAAACGGCGTGTGCTGACCGACGAGAACTTCACCGGCGTTCGTGATTCGCGCGGCGACTTCGTCGGCGCGTGGTGTGCTGAGGGCGAGTTGCAAGTGCTCTGGAGCAAAGGCATTCACCACGTCGCAGGCTTCGGCGAGCGTGCCGACGAGCACCGCACCACCGTTCGTGCCGAGCGCTGCACGTGCGGCGCGGGCGCGCGTCTCGGGGAGTTGTTGCAGCAGCGTGGCGAGTTCGCCATCAATGGCATCGATCACCGCCCGGTCGGTGGCGACGAGCACGACGGTGGAATCCTCACCGTGCTCGGCCTCGATCAGTAAGTCGAGCGCGGCACGCCGCGCATCCGTCGAATCGTCGGCCACCATCATGCTCTCGGTC
>VGBY01000184.1 GCA_016870295.1 Actinomycetota bacterium | reverse complement strand
AGTCGGCCTCGACGACGTGACCCTTCTTCAAGATCCCCAGCGCCTTGTAGAGGTCGGCCACCATGCGAGCGACGGTCGTCTTGCCCGTGCCCGGGTTGCCGGTGAACACGAGGTGCGGCGATTGCTCGATCGCCGGAAGACCCTGTGCCACTCGCGCATTGGTGAACTCGCGGGCCGCGACGAGACGTTCGACTTCGATCTTGACTGGCTCCAAGCCGACGAGTCGGCGCAGATCCTTCAAGACGTCCGATGTCGTCGCCGACGGCTTGCGGATGCTCGGCCGGCGGGCGCGCTTGGCGCTCGCCGAGTCGTCATCGCTGCCGTTGTTGTCGTCGCGTTCGTCGAGGTCGTCGACACCGTCACGGATGCGTTCTTCCGAGCGCCGTTGGTCGCGCGACTTCTTTTGTTCTTCGCGCAACACCTCCTCGACGAGTGACGTCACGTCGCCGGCGCGCTCGAACACTGCTCGCTGCTCACGCACCTGGTACGCGATGCTGTCGAGCGCCTGCATGAGTTGCTCGGCGGCAATCGTCGACACCGACAATGAGTGCATTGCGGTGACGGTCTGCTCGCCCTTGGTCGCCTTCGTGAGTTTGAAGGTGGTGAACGGCAACTGGCCGTTCAGGCGATTGATCAACTCTTGCTTGGCGCGGGTGATCTTGGTGGTGCAGATGTCGACCTCAAACACGACGACGAGATGGCCGTTGAACCGCTCGTACACGCGACCGTCGAACTTCTGGTCGTTGTACGTGAAGGAGAACGTCTCCCCCACGGCCACTTCGCCGCGGAAGTCCACGACCATCTCCGTGATCAGTTGGCTCAGGTAGTCGATGTGCTGGCTCATTGCTGCACCCCCCACTCGCGGTACGACTTGTCAAGCGCCTGGATTTTCTTCGTCGCGGCACGCATCTGGCGGTTGAGGTGCGCACGCGACACGCCGAGCACCTCGGCGGCTTCGCCCTGGTCGAGACCTTCGATCTCGGTGAGGTAGAAGCCGGCAAAGGCCAGCGGCGAGATGAGCGACTGCACATCCTTGATCACACCTTGCCGGTGTTCACGCTCGATCCACTCATCTTGGTCGGCAGTGGGATCCACGATCTTATCGAGCACCGTGCCCGCACCGGCATCGTCGGGGTTGACCGGCTCGTCGCCGATGACCTTACGCGTGTTGCGTGCACCTTGGCCACGCTGCGCGTGCTGGCGGCGCCAGAAGTCTTGCAGCGCGTTCTTGGCGATCGCGTTAGCCGCGTGCTGCGGCGTGCGCTTCATGTAGTACTTCGTCGGGTTGCGCAGCACCTTCTCGATGGCGTAACTGGCGATGTCGTGCGCCGTGTAGCCGAACGGGTTCGCGTTGCCAAACTTGAGCGAGTAGGTCTTGACGAGGGCGGCGTACGTCTCTTCGACATAGCGTCGCTGCTCGGGGGTCAATTGCGGGTAGTTGTTCTTTGCGGTAGTGCCTTTCTTTTTGGTGGGTTGGTTGATAAACGGATTTTCGTGGAGCATTCGTGATTCCTTGCCTTGGCGTTTTGGTGGATTACCGAGTGTAGCAGGTCTATTCGCTATTTGACCAATAGACTTGTAGAGAGTCGTAAGATTACTC
>VGBY01000183.1 GCA_016870295.1 Actinomycetota bacterium | reverse complement strand
ACCTGGTGGCAGCAGCACACCCCGGTTGATTCCGTGAATCCACTGTGCGAACGCGAGATCGAAGTCGGTTGCCTTGTAGTCGCGGTAGTTACGAATTGGTTCGGGCGACCACGTGACGCAGCCCTTGGCGCCGAATTCCACCACATTCGCCGGCAGCGAGTGTTGCGCGACCACCGAACGACACGCCTCCACCAAGCGATGGTTGCGATCAATCACTTCGCGCGTCGCTTCGGGCGTGCACACTTCAGCCAGCACCGCACGCGCAGCCGCCATGCACAACGGGTTGCCGTTGTAGGTGCCGAGATGCACCACGCGTCGATTGGTGATTTCGTCCATGTACTCGCGCTTTCCGCCGAATGCGCCGAGTGGCAAACCGCCACCGATTGATTTTGCAAGTGCCACGAGATCGGGCTCCACACCGAGAGCACCTTTGGCACCCGACCAACCGGCGGTGATGCCGGTCTTCACTTCGTCGAACACCAACAAAGTGCCGTACTTGCGCGTGATTTCGCGCGCGGCCTGCAAGTAGCCGTCGGTTGGCAGACAGATGCCGATGTTCTGCATCACCGGCTCGACGATGAATGCGGCGACGTCTCCCCCGCGCAGTGCACGCTCGAGCGCCTCGGGGTCGTTGTAGGGCACCACGATGGTGTCGCCGACGACACCGCGGGTGATCCCGGCGGACGACGCCACCGAGTTCGGCGAATCGGCGGGGCCGGCTTTGTCGAGGGCCGGCTTCATCGACACCATCACTTCGTCATGGTGACCGTGGTAGCCACCTTCGACCTTCACGATCTTCTCGCGGCCGGTGGCTGCGCGGGCGACGCGCAATGCATCCATCGTGGCTTCGGTGCCGGAGTTGGTGAAGCGCCACAGCGGGAAGCCGTAGCGAGCGGTCAGCAGTTCGGCCACCTCGGCGTTGCTCGGGCACGGGGTGACGAACAGGGTGCCGTCGTCCAACTGGGCCGATACGGACTTGCGAACCGCTGGGTGCATGTGCCCGGCGAACAGCGCGCCAAAGCCCATGTTGTAGTCGACGTATTGATTGCCGTCGACGTCAATCGAGGAGAAGCCCTGCGCGCTGGCAAGCACGATTGGGTATGGGTCGTAATCCTGAAAGCTCGACGGCACGCCGAGCGGCAACGACTTGCGAGCCCTGGCGTTGGCCGCCTGGGAGCCCTTCGTGCGGTCGGCGTAGGTCTGCAGTTCGCGGGCAGTGATTTCCTTGGCCCGCGTTTCCAGAGATTGCGTCAGCGTCTTGTCAGCCGCTGGCATGGTTATCAGCTCCAAACAGGTGTGTGCCTACATGATAGCCGTGGCAGACTGGAGTGCCCATGGTGGGCGTAGCTCAGTTGGCTAGAGCGCTAGGTTGTGGTCCTAGAGGTCGCGGGTTCGAGCCCCGTCGTCCACCCCAATTGTCTTGATGTTGCGTCGCGCCAAGACACGGGGCTTGTTTCGTTGCTGAGTCGCATATGACCGCCGTACTGCGCACAAGTTAGGCTCTGGCGTCGCAATTTTCATAGCGATGCCCCTCTAGCTCAGTTGGTTAGAGCATCGGACTCTTAATCCGCAGGTCCTCGGTTCGAATCCGAGGGGGGGCACCA
>VGBY01000182.1 GCA_016870295.1 Actinomycetota bacterium | reverse complement strand
CTCGATTCGCGTGTCAAGTAAGAAACGTGACGACCTCCAGACGACCATCACCTTTCTCAAAGCGGCGAATGTCGGGATTCCCCTCCAGTTCGTGAACTTCCGCGACTAGTCGAGATTGAGACCCACAGCTCGAGTTGGAGACGCACAACACTTGGTGCGCTGAGCCACCTCAGTCTTCTGACGGCGCCTCGCTCGCGCGGCGTTGGAGTTCGGTCACCACAGAGGCGTCCGCAAGCGTGGTCGTGTCACCAAGATTTCGCCCTTCGGCAACGTCGCGCAACAACCGGCGCATGATCTTCCCACTACGGGTCTTGGGCAGGTCGGGAGTGAAGTAGATCGTCTTCGGCTTGGCAATCGCCCCGATTTCCTTTGCCACATGGTCGCGCAACGACTTCTCGTCGACGGTCTGCCCACCACGAAGCGTTACATAGGCGATGATTGCCTGACCGGTCGTCGCATCGTTCGCCCCGACAACTGCCGCCTCCGCAACGGAAGGATGCGAGACGAGTGCAGATTCAACTTCCGTCGTCGAGATGCGATGCCCCGACACGTTCATCACGTCATCAACACGACCCAGCAGCCATAGGTAGCCGTCTTCATCCAACTTTGCGCCGTCGCCAGCGAAGTAGCGACCCTCGAATCGGCTCCAATATGTCTGCTTGTATCGCTCGGGGTCGCCCCAGATGCCGCGCAGCATGCCCGGCCACGGATGGGTCAGCGTGAGGTATCCCCCACCTCGCGTAATCACCTTGCCCGACTCATCGACAACTTCAGCACCGACGCCAGGTAGTGGATGCGTCGCCGAACCAGGTTTGGTCACCGTCGCACCGGGCAGCGGGCTGATCATCATCCCGCCAGTTTCGGTCTGCCACCACGTGTCAATGACGGGGCAACGACCACCACCGATGTGCTCGTGATACCACATCCACGCCTCCGGGTTGATTGGCTCGCCGACACTGCCGATCAATCGCAGTGATGAGAGGTCGTGTTTGGCGGGCTCTTGCGTACCCCACTTCATGTAGGTGCGAATCGCCGTCGGCGCGGTGTAAAAAATCGTGACGCCGTACTTCTCGATCAGTGACCAGATGCGGTCGTTCGCCGGATAATTCGGCACGCCCTCGTACATCACTTGGGTGGCGCCATTTGCAAGCGGGCCGTACACGATGTAACTATGGCCGGTGACCCAGCCGACATCAGCAGTGCACCAGAAGATGTCGGTCTCGGGTTTGTGGTCAAAGACGTACTTGAACGTTGTCGTCACGTGCGTGAGGTAGCCGCCGGTGGTGTGCATGATGCCCTTCGGCTTGCCCGTGGTGCCAGACGTATATAAGAGGAACAGCAGTTGCTCGGAATCCATCGGTTCGGCCGGGCATGTGGAGGATGCTTTCGCCATCAGGTCGTGATACCAGTGGTCGCGGCCGGCCTGCATCGGCACGTCGTTGCCACCGCGTCGCACGACGACGACATGCTCGATCGTCGGCGAGTTCGCGACCGCCTCATCAGCCTGCGGTTTCAGGGGGAAGACTTCCCCGCGACGCCATCCGCCATCCGCGGTGATCAGCACCTTTGCCGATGCGTCGTTGATGCGGTCGGCAAGCGCAGTCGC
>VGBY01000181.1 GCA_016870295.1 Actinomycetota bacterium | reverse complement strand
CTGTCGTTAGCGATGCGGCGCGACGAGCGGCCATGGCCGCGAACGTTCGAATGCCAACGCCAATTCGAGCAGAAGCGGCTCAGCGAAGTGCCGCGACATCACTTGCAATCCAACCGGTAATCCATCGACGGTGCCCGCGGGTATCGAGATGCCCGGGTTGCCGTGAATGTTGGCAGGAAACGTGAGCACGCCGTTGTTGCCGGCGCCGGCAACAACGCCACCGAACGTGTCGGGGAGCGGGCCTTCGGCATTGAAGGCGACATCCGGATTGCTGGCGGTAATTACCACGTCCACCGCGTCGAAGATCTCGGTCATCCGTCGGCTGAGTTCGACGCGACGCGACTCGAACTTGCCACGCGCCTCGGTTCCGTACAAACTGCCGGCACGTTGGAGACCGTAACGCATCTCGGGCGTGAGCATGTCGGCACACGCTGGCCAGTGGTCACGCAATTCAAACGCCAGCGCCGCCATGCCGGTAATCGACCACGCGGCTCCCAGCCGCGGGAGTGACGTGTCGACGCCATCGACTCGTCGCATCCCGGTGATCTCGATCAGGTGCATCGCCGATTCTTCGAGCACCGTCCACATCGCCGGCGAAACGACGGCCGAACCCCAGTTGCTCACCACTGCTGCGCGCAAGCCGCGCGTCGGCACGCTGCCGAGCCCTGCTTCCCAACCTTCGACACGTGGCAGGCTGAGCGAGTCGTTGCCTTCGTGGCCGTTGCACACGTCAAACCAGCGCGCCGTATCGCGCACACTGCGCGACAGGCAACCAACCACGGTCGTGAGATTGCCGTGCTGCGCTCCGGGGCCGCGCGGGATGCGACCGTATGTCGCCTTCAAACCAACCAAGCCAGTGAAGCCCGCTGGGATACGAATCGAACCGCCACCGTCGCCCCCGGTTGCAATCGTGACGAGACCACCCGCAACTGCTGCCGCACTTCCACCCGACGAACCACCCGGTGTGCGACCGTGCTGCCATGGGTTTTGTGTCGCGCCGTGCAGCAGTGTGCGAGTGACGTTGACGCCCCCGAACTCACTCGACGTCGTCTGCCCGACGAGTACTGCTCCGGCGCGCTTGGCGCGTTGCAGCATCGTGTCGGTGGTCGTAGCGATGCGATCCTTGAAGACGAGGCTGGCGTCGGTATCGGGCCAACCCGTATGACGTTCGAGTTCCTTCACGCCGAGCGGCACGCCACCGAACGGCAGTGAGACATCGGCAACTCGAGCAGCGGCCAGTGCCTTGTCACGATCGAGAAAGCAGAACGCGTTGAGGTTGCTCTTGTCGATGGCTTCGTAGGTGGCCTGTAACTCCTCGGCGGGCGATCGGTCGCCACGACGAAACGCTTCGACAAGCGAGATTGCGTCACCGCGCCACGGAACGTCGCCCACGCCCCAATCGTACGATGTGGTGCGCGTGTGATCGCAAGTGCGCGCATCATTAGTCTGCAGGCGATGGATTCCCGTGCATTTCTCGGATTGCAGCGGGTTTCGGATACCGGATTTTCGCTTGATGTGGTGCCGCGGTTGGCGACGAGCGGCAGTTTCTTGTTCGGCGGGGCAGGTCTTGGTTCTGGTATCGCCGCACTGGAGGCGGTGACGAAGCGGCCGTGCACGTGGGCGACTGCGCAATACCTCT
>VGBY01000180.1 GCA_016870295.1 Actinomycetota bacterium | reverse complement strand
CGAACGTCTGGTTGATCGTGTCGCGAAAGACGAACGTGCCCGAAAGAAACGCCGTGCCGAGAATCACCGCAAGCGAAGTGAGCACGAGCCGTCCGGCGCGGGCCAGCGTCATCTTGACGGCGAGACGAAACATGGGCGTTACTCGCCGAGGTGCTTCAGGTAGTCATGCACCTTCTGCGCAGTCGGTGCGAACATCTCGCCGGCGATCTTGCCATCAGCCAAGAACACGATGCGATCGGCGTAACTCGCCGCGACAGCATCGTGGGTGACCATCACGATCGTCTGCCCCAGCTCGGTTACGGCGCGACGCATGAAGGTGAGTACCTCGCTGCCCGTCTTGGAGTCGAGGTTGCCGGTCGGTTCGTCGGCAAAGATGATGTCGGGTTGGCTGGCGAGCGCGCGGGCGATTGCGACGCGTTGTTGCTGGCCGCCTGAGAGTTCGCTCGGGCGGTGGTCGAGTCGGTCGCGCAGGGAGATGGTGTCGATGACGCGGTCAATCCACGCCTGGTCGCCCTTGCTGCGACCGAGCGTGAGCGGAAGCATGATGTTTTCCAGCGCATTGAGCGTGGGGATGAGATTGAAGGCTTGAAAGATGAAGCCGACCTTCTCGCGACGCAACTCGGTGAGTTGTTTGTCGTTCAGTTGTGAGAGGTCGGTGTCGCCGATGTACACCGCACCGCCCGTCAACGAGTCGAGTCCGGCGATGCAGTGCATGAGTGTGGACTTGCCCGAGCCACTCGGGCCCATGATCGCAGTGAACTTGCCCTTCTCGAACTGCACGTCGACGCCGTCGAGGGCATGCACCTCGCTGTCGCCTGCACCGTAGAACTTTTTGGCGTCAACTGCGCGGGCTGCGGCGACGAAGATAGCGGTGCTTGCGGGCGGAGGGAGGGTGTTCACCCCTCCAGAGTACTTCGTTGATCGTCGAGTTACTTCGGGCGGATGTCGAGACCGAACAATTCTTCAAATTCGGCGTAGTACGCCTCGTCATCGTGATGTCGACCGAGCGCAACCCAGCGTTCATCGGTCATCGCTTCGCGCGCGGTGATGAGTTCTTCGGCGCCCCACGAGCATCGCCATCGCAGTCGTGGTTCATCGGTGGTGGCGGCTTCGAGAATCGTTGCGGCTGCTTCTTCGGCGGGCGTAGCCTTGGCGATGCCTTCGGCATAGAACGCGAACAACCGTCGGTAGTGCGCGTCGTAGGCACCCGTCTGATTCGGCGCGTCGATGTTCTTGCCGAAGATCGAACTGCGCGTCACACCCGGCTCGACGATCGCCACGCGAATGTTGAACGATGCAACTTCTTGCGCGAGACCCTCACTCATGCCTTCCACCGCCCACTTCGACACGAAGTACGGCGATTGCGCCATCGCCGTGATTTTTCCGACGACCGATGACACATTCACGATTGCGCCGCTCTTGCGCGCACGCATGCCGGGCAGCACCGCCTGAATGCAACGCACCGACCCGTTGTGGTTGATGTTGAACACCTCGTTGTAGGTGTCGATGGGGCACTCTTCGGTGACCGCGTTGCCGCCGACCCCCGCGTTGTTCACCAGCACATCGATGTGGTCGGTGGCGGCATATATTTCACGGAATCCCGCTTCGACCGATGCAGAGTCTGCAACGTCCATCTCCACGACGGTGAGACGGTCGGCGACACC
>VGBY01000179.1 GCA_016870295.1 Actinomycetota bacterium | reverse complement strand
CGGCGATGGTGATTGCACAGGCGACGATGGTGGCGGTGATGACGATGACCCCCGTGCACCTGCGATTGCACGGGCACGAAGACGTGTCGCCCTACGTGGTGTCGTTGCACATCGCCGGAATGTTCGCGTTCAGTCCGCTCGTCGGCAAGTATGCCGACCGATACGGAAGGGTGAGTGCGATCTTCGTCGGCGCGTTGCTGCTCGTTCTCGCCAATGTGTTGTCGGCAGTCTCCGGGGAGGGCGACATCATGCTCTTCCCGTCGCTGTGGTTGCTTGGCATCGGTTGGAACTTCGGCTTGATCGGCGGTTCAAGCTTGTTGGTTGAGTCGATCGACGAGTCGGTGCGCGTTCGTGTGCAGGGCACCGCTGACTTGCTGATGAGTTTCTGCGGCGGGTTGGCCGGCTTCTCCTCGGGATTCATTCGGCGCGCGATCGGCTTCCATTTGTTGTCCGTCGCGGCACTCGTGTTGGCGGGGGTATTGCTGCTGTACTGCGTCTGGGGTGCGGCAGGTTCGCGCACGCCATGGGCAGCGGCGTTTCGTCGTCGGTAGCGTAAAGGTGCTTCACTCGGGCGAGTGGCGAAATGGCAGACGCGCTGGCTTCAGGTGCCAGTGTTCGCAAGGACGTGGGGGTTCAAGTCCCCCCTCGCCCACGACATAATCTGAATTTGGCGCCCCGCGCGCAACTCCCATGACCGACACGCTCGCCCGCCGACTCGCCAACCGCGATGCGACCGTGGGGGTAATCGGTCTCGGATACGTGGGATTGCCGCTCGCCATCTCGTTTGCCGAGGTCGGCTACAAGGTGTTCGGGTTCGACGTCGCCGACCACGTCGTTACCGGTTTGAACAGTGGAAAGAGCCACATCGACGATGTCACGCCGACGCGAATTGCTCCGCTCGTGCAGAGTGGCGCATTTCGCGCGACCACGGCCGTCAGTGACATCGCCGACTGTGACGTCGTTTTCATCTGTGTGCCCACACCGTTCGACAAGTCAAAGACACCCGACTTGTCGTATGTCGAATCGGCCACCCGCACGGTCGCCAAGGTGTTGCGCCGCGGCATGCTCGTGGTGCTGCAGTCGACCACGTATCCGGGCACGACGACGGAGTTCGTGCGACCGATTCTCGAGGAGACCGGCCTGGTTGCCGGGGTCGACTTCCATCTCGCTTTTTCGCCCGAGCGCGTCGACCCGGGCAACACGAAGTGGAACGTGCGCAACACACCCAAGGTGGTCGGTGGGCTCACCCCGGTGTGCACCGAGCTGGCCAAGACACTGTTGCTCTCGTTGATGGATGACCCCACGTTGGTGCGCACCGTCGAATCACCCGATGTTGCAGAGATGGCGAAGTTGCTGGAGAACACGTATCGCGCGGTGAACATCGCGTTGGTCAATGAGTTGGCGCAGTTGTGCCACGAGATGGGCATCGATGTGTGGAGCGTGATTGACGCTGCGGCCACCAAGCCGTTTGGTTTTCAGGCGTTCTATCCGGGTATCGGGCCGGGCGGCCACTGCATTCCGGTGGATCCGTTCTACTTGGCGTGGAAGGCGCGCGAGTACGACTTCCAGACGCGGTTCATCGAACTTGCTGCCGATGTGAATGATGCGATGGCGAACTACGCCATCGTGCGCATGCAGGATGTGCTGAACGAGAAGTCGATCTCG
>VGBY01000178.1 GCA_016870295.1 Actinomycetota bacterium | reverse complement strand
CCGCTCCTGCACCAAGAAACCACACACGCCAATCAGTCGAGAGCTCCTGGGCGATGAGCACGGCGATGGAACCCTTCAGCAAGTCGCCGACGAAGACCACCAGCGACTGATTGCGGGTCAAGACCGACCGTGAATTCCAGAATCCGGGGTTCTTGTCACCGACCTCTCGAAGGTTGGGTGCACCAGCCCGGCGGGCCACGACATCGGCGATGGGCAATGAACCGAGAAGGTAGCCAATCAGCATGGCAAGCAGCGGCGCAATCACGCAGACACACTGTAAGGCAGGGATGAGTGCGGTCGCGACGTTTCACGTGCTGAAGTGGCGCAGCATCGTCGGCATGGTGTCGGCACTCGCGTTCGACCGCTTGCGCTACCGACGCGTGGTGGGTCTGCGGTTCTTGCGTGTGCTCGGCACCGGCAAGGGAAGCAGCACCGCACCTGGCACACAGTTCGGACGCACCGCATTGTTTTGTTTGTTCGCCGACGAGTCGAGCGCGGATCAGTTCGTGGCCCGACTAAGCCGTCGTCGCGGCACGCGCGAGATGTGGCACGTAAAGTTACGTGGCGCCGGCGGTCACGGCTCGTGGCGTGGCACCAACATTCCGCAGTTGCTCGGTGGTATCGAATCGTCACCGAGCGATACGACACCGCTGGCAATTATCACCCGTGCAGACGTTCGCGCGCGATCGTGGCAAACGTTCGCCCGTGCCGCGCGTGTCGTGGACGACGAACTGCATCGGAGCGATGGGTTGCTGGCGGTCATCGGTATCGGCGAGGCACCAATCCTGCGGTTGGGCACGTTCAGCCTCTGGCAAAACGTCGGGGCGATGTCCGGCTTTGCGCACCGCCAGCCGGAACACGAGCAGGTCGTACGTCGTACGCGCAGCGAACGCTGGTACGGCGAGGAGATGTTTGCGCGCTTCGCGCCCTATTGGTCGGCGGGCACGTGGGACGGGCGCGATCCATTGCGCGACATCGTGAGCCAGGGGAACAACATCCCGTAAGGTTCGCCGTTGCTGCGGTGGTGCGCGCGATGGGCCACGGTGAGGCTTTCTGCCATGCGCGAGCGACCGTGCTTCATCCAGCGCACACGACCGTGGATGATGCCGTCGTGAATCACGGTGTAGACGACGCCGTAGACGGTGACCCCGACAAAGAGCGGCAGGAGCCAGGCGAACCCCACGACATTGAACCCCACCCACATCGCCGCGATCACCACGACCGAGAATGCGAGCGGGAATACATCGTTCGGCTCGGGTGATTTTCGGGCAAACTCGACTGCTGCGTTGCGATGATGGCTCAGGTGCATTCGCTCCAGCAGACCGTGCATCACGAATCGGTGCACCATATACGTAACGAGTTCCATACCGAAGAAGCCGATCAGCATGAGGAGCAATGGCAGCGCAGCATCAAATGCAGGCGAGTTCATGATGACGTCTACTTGTTGCCGACCAAGCGTATGAGGCCTTCTTGCACGACCGACACCACCAACTCGCCTTTGTGCGAGAAGATCGAACCACCGGCGAGGCCGCGCGAACTCGAGGTGGAGAGCGATGTCTGGTCGTACAGCATCCATTCATCGGCCCTGAACGCACGGTGAAACCACATCGCGTGATCGAGGCTCGCCATCTGCACCTTGCCGTCCGTCCAGCCGATGCCGTGCGGCAGTAGTGC
>VGBY01000177.1 GCA_016870295.1 Actinomycetota bacterium | reverse complement strand
CGCAGCATCAATGCATAAGAGAGGAGTCTGAGAACCATGGCCGACGTCGTACTTCCACAACTTGGTGAAACCGTCACCGAAGGAACGATCACCCGCTGGTTCAAGAACGTCGGCGATGTCGTGAAGGCCGATGAGCCGCTGTTTGAAGTCTCCACCGACAAAGTTGATACGGAGGTGCCGTCGCCAATTGCCGGCACGTTGACGGAGATTCGCGTGCCAGCCGGTGAGACGGTGCCGGTCGGCACCGTGATCGCAGTGGTCGGGGCATCAACGGGAGCGGTGGCGGCTCCTGCGCCGAAACCCGCGCCAACGCCAGCTCCCGCGCCAACGCCAGCTCCTGCGCCTGTCTCGGCTCCTGCGCCGAAGCCTCAACCTGCACCTGCGCCAACGCCTGGACCAGCGCGAGCCAGCGTCGCGAGCAATTTGTTGTTGTCACCCGTTGTGCGTCGACTCGTGAACGAACACGGCATCGATGTCGCTGCGCTGAACGGCACCGGCCCTGGTGGTCGCATCACGCGCGAGGATGTGCTCGATTACATCGACGCGCATGGTCTCACGCGTGCGCCAGCACGGGTCGCGGCGCCAGCACCGGCCACGACACCGGCACCCGCACCTGCTCCCGTTGCAGCAGTGGCTCCTGCTCCCGCGCCAGCCGCAGCACCTGCACCAGTTGCCGTGCCGGCGCCTGCACCGGCTCCCGCCGCATCAGCGCCGCGCGTGAGCATCGGGGCGCGCGACGAAGTGGTGCCGCTCTCCAAGATTCGTCGCCTGACCGGCAGCCACATGATCGCCAGCAAGTCGAGTGCACCACATGCGTTCAGCGTCGTAGAAGTCGACTATGCCAACGTCGATGTTGCGCGTAACGCCGCAAAGGATTCCTTCAAGTCGGCGGAGGGCTTCTCGCTCACGTATCTGCCGTTCATCAGTCGCGCGATCATCGATGCGATTACAGAGTTCCCCCACATGAACGCCAGTCTCGACGGCGACACGCTCATCGTGCACAAGTACATCGATCTCGGTGTCGCTGTCGACCTCGACTATCAGGGACTGTTGGTGCCGGTGGTGCGTGGCGCCGAAGGCAAGCGTCTGCGGGCGATTGCGCGCGAGATCTCCGACTTGGCGTCGCGTGCGCGCAGTCGCAAATTGTCGCCGGATGAGATTTCGGGAGGCACATTCACGATCAGCAACAACGGCTCGGCTGGTTCGGTGCTGACGATGGCGATCATCAATCAGCCGCAAGTTGCAATCATCAGCACCGACGCCATCGTGCGCAAGCCGGTGGCGGTGCGTCTGCCCGACGGGACGGAGAGCATCGCGATTCACCCGGTCGGCAACTTGGCGATGAGTTGGGATCACCGCGCGTTCGACGGTGCGTATGCGGCAAACTTCCTCGCGAAGGTGAAGCACATCCTCGAAACCCAGGATTGGTCGGCGGAGCTCTAGATGCGCGTTCGTTGGCTCGGGCGGGTCAACTATCGCGACGCCCTCGCATTGCAGGAGGGTCTCTTTGCGCACGCAAAGAACGATTACCTGTTGATGCTCGAGCACCATCACGTGTTCACGTACGGTGCGTCGGCAGACCTGGAGAACAACCTGAAGTGCGAGCCGCGTGCGGTCGGTGCCGATCTCGTGCGCGTCAATCGCGGCGGTGACATCACGTACCACGGGCCAGGTCAGCTCGTGGTGTATCCGATTCGGTCGTTGCCCGGCAAACATGG
>VGBY01000176.1 GCA_016870295.1 Actinomycetota bacterium | reverse complement strand
ATTGCTGCCGCCGCCAGACACCAGCACAGCAAGACGGGCACTCATACGAGACGCACCACTCGCTCGCCCGCTACCAACTCACCGATCACCCAGGTTTCTTCGGAAATCTCTCGCTGCACGGCCGCAACATCGCCAGCCGCCACGACCACCACCATGCCCACGCCCATGTTCAGCGTGCGATGCAATTCCTCATCATCGAGCGACGACACTTCGCGTACCAACGCAAACAGTGGCGGCAACGGCCACGACCCGAGTCGAATGTCGGCACCAACACCCGTCGGCAAGACACGCGGAACATTCTCCACGAGCCCACCGCCCGTGATGTGCACGAGGGCCTTCACCTTGTCGCCCGCCAGCACCGCATCCAACACCGGCAGATAGTTGCGGTGCGGTGTGAGTAGCGCATCAAGCAACGACATGTTCCAACCGGCCGGCACCGTGTCGGTCGGCAACCACTCCAGCGCACGACGGAGATACGTATAACCATTGGTGTGCGCGCCGTTCGACGCAACTGCGATCAGCACATCGCCCGGCGCAACGGTGTCGGTTGGCAGCAGACGTGCTTTCTCGGCAACACCAACGAGCGTGCCGGCAACATCGAACGCACCGTCTTGGTACACGCCCGGCATCTCGGCGGTCTCACCGCCGATCAGCACGCAGCCAGCCGCGCGGCATGCGTCAGCCATTCCTCCGACGACTTCGGCAACATCAGTAGCCGAAAGGCGCGATGACGCGATGTAATCGAGAAAGAAGAGCGGCTTTGCCCGCTGCACGAGCACATCGTTGATGCAGTGATTCACGATGTCGTGTCCCACCCCGCGCAGCCGTCGCGTGCGCGCCGCCAGTTCCACCTTCGTGCCAACGCCATCGGTGGAAGCAACGAGCACCGGTGCATCGAACTGTTTGAGGAACGACACGTCAATCGACCCGCCGAACGCACCTACACCGCGCAGAACATCCTTGGTCATCGTTGCCTCGACACTGGTCTTCATGAGGCTCACCGCCCTGGTGCCTTCCTCGATGTCGACTCCCGCCTCCGCGTACGACCGCACCGCGCGGGCCTGCGCACGCCAGCCGATATCGCGACGCATGGTGGCGCCGGCAAACTCAACTTCGCGGGTGGCGACATAGGCACGCTCACGCGCCACCTGCAGACTCGGGCCGACACCCACGCACGTGACCACTCGACCACCCGCTGTGCGCAGCACTTCGTGATCACGACTGGTACCGGCGTGAAACACGTGCGTGAAGTGCGACGGCGTGGGCAACCGACGAATCACATCACCGCTGCGCGGTGCGGCTGGATACCCGTGGGCGGCAACGACGACGCCGAGCGCACTCGCGTCACGCACGACAATCGGTGCATCGAGACGACCATCGATGCAACGCTCGATGAGCGCAACGACATCCTCGGCAATCAATGGCATCAGCACCTGCGTTTCGGGGTCGCCGAATCGGCAGTTGTACTCGAGCAATCGAGGCCCGGCGGATGTCAGCATGATGCCGGCAAAGAGCGCCCCTACATACGGTGTGCCATTGGCGGCAAGGTGTTCGATCACCGGACGCACGAACACCTTGTCGAGGTCGTCGGCGAGATACCCGACATCGGCCGGCGCATAGGCGCCCATCCCACCCGTGTTGGCACCCGTGTCACCCTCGCCGATGCGTTTGTGATCCTGCACGATGGGCAACGGCCGCGAGGTTGTGCCGTCACAGAGCGAGATGAG
>VGBY01000175.1 GCA_016870295.1 Actinomycetota bacterium | reverse complement strand
TCGGCTACGAAGTCACCCGATGTCATCGCCCGCATGCGTCGCGCCGGGTCAACCGCCGCCGAAGTGCTGCGACTCGCGGGCGAATTCGTGAAGCCCGGCATCACCACCGACGAGATCGACGTCTACGTGCACGACCTGTGCGTCGCCCGCGGTGCATATCCGAGCCCGCTCAACTACCAGAACTTTCCCAAGAGCGTCTGCACCAGCGTCAACGAGGTGATCTGCCACGGCATCCCCGACTCGCGCGAACTGCAAGACGGCGACATCATCAACATCGACGTGACGTGCTACCTCGACGGCGTGCACGGCGACACGAACGCCACGTTCGCCGTCGGCACGATCAGCGACGAAGATCGCCATCTCATAACGGTGACAGAAGAGTGCATGTGGCTGGGCATCCACACCGTGCGCCCGAACGCCCCACTCTCTGACATCGGTCGCGCCATCGAATCACACGCGAAGAAGCACAAGATGGGCGTCGTACGGGCCTTCATCGGGCATGGCATCGGCGAGCAGTTCCATACCGACGTGCAAGTGCTGCACTACTACGAGCCGCGCAACAACATGTTGATGCGACCCGGCATGACCTTCACCATCGAGCCGATGATCACCCTCGGCTCGGAGAAGCACCGCATGTGGGACGACGAGTGGACCGCGGTCACCATCGATGGCAAGCGCACCGCCCAGTTTGAACACACCGTGCTGGTCACCGACGATGGTTTCGACGTGCTCACCGCACCCGGGGCCGTGTCGCCCCGCTCCCCTTTCGCTGCCTGACCGGTAACGACTAAGGTTCGGCTGGAACCTTCCAACGAACGGAGTCGCCATGGCATTTGCCAACGTGAACGGCCAGAAGATCTTCTACAAGGATTCCGGCGGACGTGGACCTGCCGTGGTACTCGCACACGGCTTCCTCATGGACAGTTCGATGTTCGATGCACAGGTTGCTGCCTTGTCGGACAAGTTCCGTGTAGTCACGTGGGATGAGCGCGGCTTTGGTCAAACCGAATACGACGGCAAACCCTTCACCTATTGGGACTCCGCCAACGATTGTCTCGCCCTGATGACGCACCTCGGCATCGACTCCGCCGTCGTCGGAGGCATGTCACAAGGTGGCTTCCTCTCGCTGCGCGCAGCATTGACCGCACCAGAGCGCGTGCGGGCACTCGTCTTAATCGACACCGCGGCCGACAATGATGGCCCGGAAATCCTCGCTGGCTATCGCCAGATGGTCGACACATGGGTGACGCACGGGCCCGTCGACGACCTCGTCAACATCATCGCCAACATCATCATCGCCGACGAGCGTGAGAACCCCAAGTGGATCGCCAAATGGAAGGCGCGACCGAAGGAAGCAATGGTGCATCCGTCTGGTTGTCTGCTCGAGCGCGACGACATCTCCGCGCGGCTCGGCGAGATCGCCTGCCCCGCGATCATCATCCACGGCACGAACGACACGGCTATCAGCGCCGAGCGTGCCGAAGCACTGCGCAAGGGGTTGCGCAACGCCGGCGACATCGTGTGGGTGCAAGGTGCGGCGCACGCCGCCAACCTCACGCATCCGAACGCAGTCAATCCACCACTGCGTGCGTTCTTGGAGCGGGTGGCATAGCGTTCTACCCGCGTGATCGACGGGGGCGACGTACCGCGCTTTGAGCGGTTCACACGTGACGAATGGGCTGCTTTGCGCGCCCAAACACCGCTCACCATCCGCGAGAAGGATGTCGAAGCGCTGCGTGGTATCAACGAGCGCATCGACCTCGACGAAGTGCAGGCGAT
>VGBY01000174.1 GCA_016870295.1 Actinomycetota bacterium | reverse complement strand
TCAGCAAACCATTCACGAACGAACGGCACGCCAACCGTCTGGGCACAACGCTCGGTTGCCGAACCACCGAGCCCAAAGAGCGCAATACCGCGCTGATGCGCCAAGTCGACGACCACACGCGCATGATCTTCGCGTGCGGCGGCGACGTTGTACAACGCACCGTGGGGCTTCACGTACGACACCACGCCACCACATGAAGTTGCCGCATCAACGAGCGCCGCATACTGCTCGGCAATCGACGCTGACAACACGGCAGCATCAATCTCCATCGCCACCCGACCGAAGTTTTCTCGATCGGGGTACGACACCTGTGCCCCGATCGCGACGCCGCGACTCACCGCGGCGGCGCACACCGCACGCATCGATTCCGCATCGCCGGCATGACCGCCGCAGGCCACATTCGCACTCGAGATGAGGGTCAGCAACTCAGGTTCGGGGCTCGTGTTCCACGGCAGCGACGTCTCACCGATGTCGCAGTTCACATCAATGCGCCAGCCAGCCGTTGAGTCGCTTAAATGCGTCATTCGCCCTCCACTGGAAGAGTCTGGCGGTTCATCGGTAATAATGAGAACACCGTAAAAGGAGCCCTCATGTCCACAGCAGTCATCGTTGATGCAGTCCGCACCCCGCTCGGCAAGCGGAATGGTCGCCTAAAGAACTGGCACCCCGTCGATCTCGCCGCCGAGACACTGAATGCACTCGCCACACGCAACAAACTGGACCCCGCGCAGATCGACGACGTCGTCATGGGTTGCGTGATGCAGGTTGGCGAACAGAGCCTCAACATCGCCCGCAACGCCGTGCTCGCTGCCGGATGGCCCGAGTCGGTGCCCGGCACCACCGTCGATCGTCAGTGCGGCTCGAGCCAGCAGGCCGCCCACTTCGCGGCGCAAGGCGTGATCGCCGGCGCGTACGACGCGGTCATCGCCAACGGTGTCGAAGTGATGACCCGTGTACCGATGGGTGCGTCGATCGCCGAAGGCAAGTTCGGTTTCCCGATGGGCCCGCGCGTGCAAGAGCGCTACAAGCCAGAAGGCGGTCTCGTCAACCAGGGCATCTCCGCCGAACTCATCAGCGAGAAGTGGAAGATCTCACGCGACGACCTCGACGCCTTTGGTCTGCGTTCGCAGACCTACGCGGCGCGCGCCACCAAGGAAGGCCGCTTCCAGAACGAGATCGTGCCGGTGCTCGATGCCGAGGGTCAGATGATGACCACCGATGAAGGCATCCGTGAGACCTCGTTGGAAAAACTCGGGTCACTGAAGCCGTCGTTCCGCCCCGTCGAAGAAGGTGGCAAGGTCACTGCCGGAAACTCGTCGCAAATTACCGATGGTTCTGCCGCGCTGCTCATCATGAGCGAAGAGAAGGCGAAGAAACTCGGCTTGAAGCCGCGAGCACGATTCGTGAGTTTCGCCCTCGCGGCGGAGAACCCGCGTTACATGCTCACCGCGCCGATTCCGGCGACAAAGAAAGTGCTCGAGCGCGCGAACTTGACGATGGACGACATCGACCTGGTGGAAATCAACGAGGCGTTTGCCGCGGTGGTGCTCGCCTGGGCAAAGGACATGCATCCCGACATGGAGAAAGTGAACGTGAACGGTGGCGCCATCGCACTCGGCCACCCGCTCGGTGCATCGGGCGCCCGCCTCACCTGCACGCTGCTCAACGAACTCGAGCGCACCGGTGGTCGCTACGGTCTGCAGACGATGTGCGAGGGCGGCGGCTTGGCCAACGCCTTCATCATCGAGCGCCTCTGACAACCGCTACTTCATCGCCCGTCGCCAACCACGTGAGCGACGCAGCAGTCGGCTAGAGA
>VGBY01000173.1 GCA_016870295.1 Actinomycetota bacterium | reverse complement strand
AGTTGCTCGCCACCGGGTGGATGCACAACCGCGTGCGCATGATCGTGGCGAGTTTTCTCGTCAAAGACCTGCACCTGCCGTGGCAGTGGGGTGCCAAGTACTTCATGCAGCACCTCGTCGACGGCGATATCGCCTCGAACAATCACGGTTGGCAGTGGACGGCCGGCACCGGCACCGATGCCGCCCCGTACTTCCGCATCTTCAACCCGGCGATGCAGGCGGAGAAGTTCGACCCGAACGGTGTGTATGTGCGCGCGTGGTTGCCGGCGTTGGCGAGCGTGCCCGACAAGTTCGTGCACACACCAAGCGAGAGCCCCGGTGGTGTGCCGAACGGTTACGTGGCACCGATCGTCGATCATGGCGAAGAGCGCGACGAAGCGTTGCGCCGCTACAAACTCGTCACCGGCAAGTAGCTCGCTGCGCGCGACTGGGTTCACGCGCGCTCCGCGCGATCGGCGCCTCGCATCTCAGTAGCCTTGAGCCCAGAACCATGCCTACGAGTGGTGTCGACGACCGCAAAATCGCCGTTCTGCGCGCCGTCATCGAGCATTACGTGTCGACCGGACAGCCGGTTGGCTCCAGCCATGTAGCGGCGATGCCCGGTATCACCGTGTCGGCGGCCACGATTCGCAACGACATGGTCGCCCTCGAAACAGAGGGCTACCTCGTGCAACCGCACACCTCGGCGGGTCGCGTGCCAACCGACAAGGGCTACCGCATGTACGTCGACCATCTCACGTCGAGCGATGTTGCGCAAGCGGGTCGGCTGAATGCAATCAGCCGCCAGCGTCTCGGCGACTTCTTCGACACCGCCCACTTCCGACTCGAAGAAACCTTGCATCGCACGTCGCTGTTGCTCGCCCAACTCACCAACTACACCGCGGTGGTCACCGGCCCCAGCGTGTCGGAGGCCGTCGTGCGTTCGGCGCAGGTCGTGGTGCTGAGCGACCGCATTGGCACCGTTGTGGCCGTGTTGTCGAACGGCGAAATCGAGAGCGAGCAGATCGAGTTCGCCACGCGACCAAGCGAGTTGCAACTCGCGCTCGCCAACTCGCGCATCAACGAGTCGCTCGTCGGCGCCACGCTGAGTGCCGCCAAGTTCACCGCCGTCACCGGTGTTGGAGTCGACTCCGATGTCGAGGCGCTCGTCGCAAAGGCAGTCGCATCACTGGCGGGTGGGCGTGGTCGCGACAGCGTGTTCGTCGGCGGCACGGCCAGTCTCACCACCTCCTTCGACGCAGTCGAGGTGGTGCGCTCGGTGCTCGAGACCCTCGAGCAGCAATATGTGGTCGTTTCGCTCGTGCGCGACATGTTGAGCCGCGGTGTCAGTGTGGCGATCGGGTCGGAGACCGGCGTCGAACCGCTCAGCGTGTGCTCCGTGGTGCTCGCCCCGGTGGTGCGCGACGGCGAAACGGTGGGCAGTGTCGGTGTGCTCGGGCCGACGCGCATGAACTATCCGGCTGCACTTGCGACGGTGGAAGTGGTGAGCGACCGACTCGGCCGCCGACTCACCGAAGGCTGAGCCGATCATGGCGCAAGACTTCTACGAGCTGCTCGGCGTTGCGCGCGATGCATCGCCCGACGACATCAAGAAGGCGTATCGCAAACTTGCCCGCGAGTTGCACCCCGACAAGAACCCCGGCAACAAAGAAGCCGAGGAGAAGTTCAAGCAAGTGTCTCGCGCCTACGAAGTGTTGAGCGATCAAGAATCCCGCGAGCGCTACGACCGCTTCGGTGAAGCAGGCATGAGTGGTGCCGGCGGCGGGGATCCGTTCGCTGGTGGTTTCGGCGACATCATCGATGCGTTCTTCGGAGGTGGTTCACCATTCGGCGGAAGGTCGGGGCCGGGTGGTCCGCCGCGCG
>VGBY01000172.1 GCA_016870295.1 Actinomycetota bacterium | reverse complement strand
ACGCGGCCGGCCTCGATGGCCTTGGAAAGGGTGCGTTCGTCCTCAGCGTTGAGCAGCGGCACCTTGCCGATGTCGTTGAGGTACAGACCGATGGAGTCAGACATTGTGAATGCTTTCTGTTGGGGTGACGACACACGACACCCACGAGGGGTTGTGTGTGGCGTCGGGGGGTTGTGGGGGGATTGCGGGGGTATTCGGGGAAATGCAAAGTTACAGGATTGTCACGCACGATGTCAAGAGGAAAGTTGCAGATTTCGCCCGGCGCCCGATAGAAGCACCCCAAGTCGCGTAGTTACGCCGTTTGGTGGCGTCGTTGCAGGGCGGGCCGGGGCCGTTGAAACCCCGCGACTCCTAGAATTCGCAGCGTGCCGCAACGTCTCGGGGTGTTCGGCGGCACCTTCGATCCACCTCACAGGGGCCATCTGGCGGTCGCCGTGGCGGCCCGCGAACGCCTCGGGCTCGACCGCGTGTTGCTCGTCGTCGCCAACGACCCGTGGAAGAAGTCGCCCGAGCGCTCGGTTACCCCGGCCGCCGACCGTCTCGCACTCGTTGAGGCGCTCGTGCGCGGGGCTGACGGGCAGGCGCTGCCCGGATTGGTGGCGAGCGACCTCGAGATTCGCCGCGGTGGAGCGAGTTACACGGTGACCACCCTGCGCGAGTTGGCCGAGGCACACCCTGGCGCCGAAATGTTTCTGATCATCGGTCGCGATCTGGTGGATGAATTTGCGTCGTGGCACGAATCGACGGAAATCGAGCGCCTCGCCACCATCGTCGTCGTCGACCGACCCGGTTACTCCGCCGCCGTCAAGCGCGGTTGGATATCGCTACCCGTCGAACCCGTCGACGTGAGCAGCACCGAACTGCGCGATCAACTGCGCGCAGGTCGCGATGTGTCGGCACATCTCACGCCCGCGGTTATGGCGGAGGTGCGGGCACGAAATTTGTATCGCGTTGGCGCGTCTGCATGACCACGTTTCGCGCCAAGCGGGTTCGTGCGTTGCGCATCGCGATTGCCTCGGGCGTGGCCTCGGCGCTCGTGTTGCCACTCGGCGTGACGCTGGCGTGGAATCAGTTGCTCGACTCGCGTGCGTCGACGGCAATCGTGACGAGTGCAGTTGCCATCCCCGATACTCCTGCTGCTCTCGTAGCCGGGCTGGGCGAAGGTGGGCAGTTGAGTCATCTGTTCGTGGCCACACTCGACGCGAGCGGTGTCGGAGGCACGGTCGTGTTGTTGCCGATCGGTGCAGCCACCGAGGTTGAAGCGCCAGCGGCCGACGATGCCACAGCGGAATCGACCGTTGCCGTGCCGAAGCGCCTTGCCGAGGTGTACGCCACCGACGGGTTGGGCGGTCTCGCCAACGAGGTGCAGGGGCTGCTCGATGTTTCGTTCGTGGCAGTCGGTGCACTCGGGCGCGTGGAACTCATCAACGTGCTGGCCCCGCTCGGTGGTGTGGATGTGTTGTTGGATCGCGATGTTGTGACGGTGGCCGTCGACGGCACGCCGACCAAGTTGGCAAGTGCCGGCGAGAGCTCGTATCCAATCGACCGACTCGTCGACATTGTTCTGGCACGCCGACCCAATGAGAAAGAGTCCGAGCGATTCGCTCGTCACCGCGAAGTGTGGAACGGCATCGTGAAACGTGTCGGTGCCGGTGTCGACTTGCCGCCCGAAGTCGACATGACAGCCGCCGGTCTCGTTGATGCGTCCAACTTCATGCAGCGCGTACTCGGCGGGGCACTGCAAGTGTGGCAACTTTCCGCAGCTCCGGTGCTCGACAAGACCGCGAACCCGAAACGACAAGACATGTACGCGCTCGACCGCGCCGAAGTGGTGATGGTGTTCGCGTCGGTGGCACCGAGTGCG
>VGBY01000171.1 GCA_016870295.1 Actinomycetota bacterium | reverse complement strand
TGGAAAATCTTACTCCCGCTCGTCGCGATCTTTCGTCACGCGTTCGCGCAGTTGTTGCGACTTGTCCCGCAACGCCGTCATCGTGTCGTTGACCGTCTCGGTGACGGTGTCGACCACGGTCTGTGAGAGCTTCGCCAAGCGTGGGCGCCGCAGCAGACGATCCTCGAAGTAGCGCACGAAGGCACTCGGCTCGATGTGGATTCGCTCTTCGGCTTCGGCAATGAGCACATCGCGGTAAATCTCGATGTATCGACTCGCCAACTTGTGCATCGACATCTGTTCAGCGCGCTCGTCACCGCCGAGCACCAGTCGCTGGGCGAGTTTGGTATCCGTCGTCACTGCAGTGAGTGCCTGTGAAAGTGCAGCCGCGTCGCCGGCGGGCACCAAGATGCCGTTCACATCGTTGGTCACCACGTTGCGGTAGCCGTCGATATCGCTGGCGACCACTGGCGTGCGGGCGGCCATCGCCTCGAGCAGCACCAAGCCGAACGATTCGCCGTGCAACGACGGTGCACTGAACACACTGCAACGTGCGAGGCGATCCAACTTGTCGCGCTCGGGGATCTGCCCGAGCCACTCAATGCGGGCTGCGACATTCGGCTCGCGGCTGTACCGAGAACGCAACTCGTCGATGCGTGGACCGTCGGACGCCACCCACAGGCGGTAGTGACTGGGCAACAAGAGGAACGCGTCGAGCAATGTCTCCAATCCCTTGCGTGGTTCCTGGCGCCCACAGAAGAAAATCGTCGGTGTCGATTCACGCCGCACCTGCGGGCGACGGTACGTCTCCACGTCGATGCCGTTGTAGAGAATCTCGAACGTGCCACCGATATGGCGCTCGGCCATCTCGCGCGCCGATGGGGACACCGCCACTCGATGGTCGAGGTGCGTACCCAACCACTCGACACCCTTCTTCACGCGGCGGTACCACGCAACTTCACCCGAAGCATGAAAGGTGCCGACCATCGGTGCAATGCGCAGCATCAGCGCCGCCACGGTCGGACCAGGTGCCATCGGCTCATGCAGGTGCAGGATGTCGAACGCTTCATCGTTGAGCGCGCGCAGCGTGCGCAGGGCAGCCGACGGGTCGGGGGCCAGCGGCACGGTTGAGCCGTTGGCTGCCGTGGGCAAACTGTTGCCGAGCGGAGTAACGAACGCCTCCGGTGGCGGTCCGTCGCACGGCCCGAGCACCCGCACTTCGTGACCCATCCGACGCATCTCGCGCGCCAGTCCGAGTACCTGATGTTGCACGCCACCCGGGATGGTGAGGCTGTAGGGGCTCACCATCGCAATGCGCAACATGGCATCGCGTCGCTGCGCCGACACGCCCGTCTCCACCCCTCTCACGGTACGGTAGGCGGCGCACCCACCGATCCGAGGCCTCATGTCACGCACCGCCCAGCAGATCCCGGCTCTCTCCCTCGTCGCATCGGCAACGCGACGCGCCGGCGTGTTGCAACTCGCCGCCGATGCCGAAGCGCGCGGCTTCACCCATGTGGCGTGCCCGAGTCTTGGGGCAGCGATGCCGCTCTGCACGTCGTTGGCTCACGTCACCACGAAGTTGCAGTACTTCACGTCCATCCAACCGATTTATCTCGCGCACCCCGTCGAGGCCGGCAACACGGCATCGCACATCCACGAGATATCAGGTGGACGCTTTGCGTTTGGCATCGGTGTATCACACGGCCCCGTCACGCAGCGGCTCGGAGTCACCACCGGCAAGCCTCTCGCCGACACCCGCAACTATGTCGAGTCGATGCGTGCCAACGAGAAGTTCGGCGGTGCGTTGCCGCCGATCTACCTCGCCACGCTGCGCGACAAGATGCTCGACCTCGCGATCGAGATTGCCGATGGTGCGCTGTGGGCCAACGCCTCACTGCGCGGTATCCCCGCGCAAGTCGCGCGGGTGCCGG
>VGBY01000170.1 GCA_016870295.1 Actinomycetota bacterium | reverse complement strand
CCGATGGCCACGATGTCCTGCAGCATCCGCTGCAGCGTCGAACCGATGGTGAACTCGCGAATCGGCGCGCCCACCGCCCCGTTCACGATGGTGACACCCGAGGCACCGGTGGAGAAGTCGCCGGAGATTGGGTTCACACCGCTGTGCAAACCGGAAACCTCCTGGATCAGCACGCCGTCGTCGATATCGGCGACCAACTCAGCCTGCGACTTCGTGCCGGGCGTGACCTGCATCGCGAGGCAGCCGACACCGGGCGAGCCCGCAAAACCGCCGCGCGTGGCGTTGCCCGTGCTCTTGGTCTTCATGCGCCGGGCGCTGTACGACGAGTGCACGAACATCTGCAACACGCCGTCTTTGATCAGCACGTTGCGACGGGCGGCGAGCCCTTCACCATCGATGTCGGTGGCGGTGTATGCCAACTTGTTCGTCGGATCATCGACGAGCGTGAAGAACGGCACGGCAACCTGCTCGCCGAGTCGCTCGGCAAAGATGCTGCGACCCTTGGCGACGTTCTCGCCGTTGAATGCGCTGGAGAGAATGCCGATGAACTGTGAAGTTACGTACGGGTCGAGCACCACGGTGGTGCGCTTGGTTGCCGGTTTAGTTGCACCGAGCAGACGCGTCGCACGATCGGCCGCCTCGCGCGCGGCTTTGTCGAGGTTGAAGTCGTTCGGCGAGTCCCCAACGGAGAACCCGAAACCGGTTTGTGTTTCATCGCCGTCGTCGGCGAGCGTGACCACTGAGACGTAGCACGAGTTGGCGCGTCCGCTGGTGCGAATACCGGTGGTCGTGGCAAACGCAGACTCACCCCAGCCGTCGTCATAATTGGCAGACTCGGTGCGCACGCGCGAATCGGCTGCGAGTGCGCGTTGCTCGAGGTCTTTCGTGAGGTCGACCTTTTTCTCGGTCGGATATTGCGCGAGTGCGTCGTCCCAGAACTTCTGCGGCACAGGCTCCACACCGTCGGGCGAAGCGAGGCCGGCGAATTCATCCTCGGTGCCGAACTGCACGTTGTCGCGCGCTTCAGCGAGCACCTCGGCGATGGCTCGTTCATCGAGCGTGCCTGCGTACGCGGTGCCGGTGCGGCCGTCTTTGATCACCCGAATACCCACGCCGTCGCTCTGTGCCGAAACGAAATGCTCGAGCTCGCCCTCGTAGACCCGCACCGAGGTTTCGCCACCGCGACCGACGTATGCCTCGATCTGCTCGCCGTTCTTGGCTTGTGCGACGATGCGGTCGGCGATCGCCTGCAGTTCGGGAACTTCGACTTTCATGCGATGGTCACTTTCTGGCTCGGGCGACGGTCACGCCGCCGTGCCGCCGATGGTGAGGCTCTTCACACGCAACGTGGGTTGACCATCGCCGACGGGCACGCCTTGACCGTCCTTACCGCACGTGCCCGGGTTACCCATCGCGAAGTCGTTGCCGAGTAGATCGATGTCGCGCAGCACCTGCGGCCCGTTGCCGATCAGGTTGCCGTCGCGAAGTGGTTCGGTGATCTGCCCATTCTCGATGAGGTACGCCTCAGTCATGCCAAAGACGAAGTCGCCGCTCGCCGTGTCGACTTGTCCGCCGCCCAGTTTCGCCACGTAAACGCCGTTCTTGGTATCGCGCACGATCTGAGCCGGATCATGCGGACCATTCAGCACGAACGTGTTCGTCATCCGCACCATCGGAAGATGTTGGTAACTCTGGCGACGACCGTTACCCGATTGGCGGCGCCCCTCTTTGCGTGCGCGCAGGTAATCCCACATGTAGTCGGTGAGCACACCGTCTTGAATCAACACGTTGCGCTGCGACGGGTGACCCTCGTCGTCGATGCCGATTGCGCCCCACTCGGCGGTCATCGTGCCGTCGTCGATCAGCGTGACAAGTGGTGATGCAACGAGTTCGCCGCGCTTGTCTTTGTACACGCTGGC
>VGBY01000169.1 GCA_016870295.1 Actinomycetota bacterium | reverse complement strand
GACGTGGTGCACGACGACGAGCGCGAGTTCCTCGTCGAGATCGAGTTGAAACGCGCCGGCCGTTCGGTCGCCCAGGTCAACCGCAAGCGCATCACCCGCACCCGCGACCTGCTCGGCACCCTGCGCACGACGGTGTTTTCCCCCGACGACCGTTTTCTCGTCAACGGCTCGGCGACCGAACGCCGCACATTCTTGGACGACGCAATCGTGGCGTGCGACCCAACCCGACTCGACCTCGTCGGCGAACTGGAGCGCGTGTTGCGGCAGCGCAATGCGCTGCTGAAAGAGTCCGGCTGGAATCCGTCGTCGGCGACGCTCGCCACGCTCGATGCGTGGGACGACAAACTGGCCAGTGTCGGCGACGAAGTGGGTCGCGCCCGCGCGGAATTCGTTGCGACGATCGCCCCGCTCGTGCAACGCGCATACCAATCGCTCGTCGATGAGCCATGCACGGTGCTACTCACCTATGAGGCGCCATGGCGCGAGACCGGGTTGGCCGTCGCACTGGCCGCCTCCCGTGTCGATGATCTGCGGCGTGGCACGAGCACCGTTGGTCCGCACCGTGACGACCTCATCGTGCAACTCGACGACTTTGCCACACGCTCGCAGGGGTCGCACGGAGAACAGCACTCACTTGGCCTGGCGTTACGCATGGCCGCGCACCAGGCCGTTACCGAGCGGCACGGCACACCACCGGTCGTGGTGCTCGACGATGTGCTCGCCGCGCTCGACACTCGCCGCGCCGAGGCACTGTTCGCGCGACTGCTCGCCACCGTGCCCTACCAACAGATGATCGTCACGAGCGCGCACGCGCTGCCGTCGTCACCGCGCATCACCCAGTGGTTAGCAGTGGAACGTGGCACGATCTCGCGCAGTACGCACCAAGACGACAATGAGCGTGGCTGAATGACCAGCCAGAACCCCGACGAACTGCCGCCCACCGTCACCTTGTCGGGGCAGTTGTCCAAACTGCTGGCGTCGCTCGGTTCCGACGACGCGGCGAGTGTGCGCGGCGTGTTCGGCGCGTGGAACGACCTCGTCGGCGAGGCGGTCGCCGCCCATGTGCAACCCGTCAAGTTGGACCACGCCACGCTCATCGTCGAGGTCGACGACCCGCACTGGGCCACCGAAATGCGCTTCCTCGAAGCGTCGTTGTGCGCGAAAATTTCGCAACTCACCACGACGCCAGTCACATCACTCGACGTGCGCGTAAAACGCCGATAAATCGGGGCTTTTTCGCTGCTCGATGCACCGTTGTGCCTCGTGCACACAAGTAGAATAGGGAGACTATTCATGTTGATTTTTCACACAATTCGTGAGTGCTGCGGCAAGGGATCCAAGTGCCAGTGAACACCCCGAGTGACTCCACCAAAGGCACGGCCCGGCGCGTGGCCGGCAGCTACGGCGCCAAAGACATCCAGGTGCTGGAGGGTCTCGATCCGGTGCGGCGTCGCCCGGGCATGTACATCGGCTCCACGGGTCTGGCTGGTTTGCACCATCTCATCTGGGAAGTCGTCGACAACTCCGTCGACGAGGCGATGGCCGGCTTCTGTACCAAGATCATCGTCACGCTGCATTCGGATGGCTCATGCGAAGTGGTCGACAATGGTCGCGGCATTCCCGTCGACCCGTATCCGTCGGGCCCACACAAGGGCAAGAGTGCGCTGGAAGTAGTGCTCACCGTGTTGCACGCCGGCGGAAAGTTCGGCGGCGAGGGCTACAAGGTGTCGGGCGGCTTGCACGGGGTGGGTGTCAGCGTGGTGAACGCGTTGTCGGTGCGTGTCGTTGCCGAAGTGCACCGTGAGGGCACGCACTTCCGCCAAGAATTCGTTGACGGCGGCAAACCCAAGGGCAAGTTGCAAAAAGTTGGTGCGTCAGCCGACAAGTCGGCACGCGGCACCTCGATTCGTTTCTGGCCCGACCCGGAAATCTTCCAGGCAGAGGGCACGGAGTTCGTCG
>VGBY01000168.1 GCA_016870295.1 Actinomycetota bacterium | reverse complement strand
ACACCGAAGGCCAACGAAGCCGCCATCAAGATGGTGGCGTTGCTCACGTCCATCGCCACCGTGCTCGTCGGCGCGTTCACACTGGTGAGTTTCAACTTCGACAAAGCCGGCTCGATGCAGTTCGTTGCCGAGACCAGTTGGATTCCGGTCATCAAGAGCACCTACTTCATCGGCGTCGACGGCATCAGCCTGCCGCTGTACCTGCTCAGCATGGTGATCACGCTGCTGGTCGTCATCTACAGCCTCGACCACATTCCGTCGCCGGGTAATCCGAAGGCCTTCTTCGTGCTGATGCTCATCCTGCAAACGGGGATGGCCGGCACGTTCATTGCCCAAGACCTGATCCTTTTCTTCGTGTTCTTCGAGCTCGTGCTCTTGCCGATGTACTTCATGATCGGTGTGTGGGGTGGCGAGCAGCGCCAATATGCGTCGATCAAGTTCTTCCTCTACACGATGTTCGGCTCGGCGCTGATGCTGGTTGCGTTCCTCGCGATGTTCTTCAAGACCGGGGCTGAGAGTTTCGCCATCCCGTACCTCGTGGAGAACGGTGCCGGTATCGCCAAGAACGTGCAGGTGTGGATCTTCGCCGGCATGTTCGTGGGTTTCGCCGTGAAGGTGCCGATGTTCCCGTTTCACACGTGGTTGCCCGATGCGCACACCCAAGCGCCGACCCAAGGGTCGGTGATTCTGGCAGCAATCTTGCTGAAACTCGGCACGTACGGCTTCGTGCGCATCGCCATCCCGATGTTGCCTGATGCGGCAATCGAGTGGGCGCCGTGGATCGGCGGGCTGGCGGTCGTCGGAATCATTTACGGTGCGCTCGGCTGTCTGGCGCAAACCGACATGAAGCGACTCATCGCGTTCTCGTCCGTCGCGCACATGGGTTTTGTGATGCTCGGCATCTCGACGCTCACATCGTTTGGTGTGAATGCCGCGGTGTTCGGCATGGTCGCCCACGGATTGATCACCGGCATGTTGTTCTTCGTCGCCGGCAGTGTGAAAGAGCGCTATCACACACTGGAAATCAACAAGTTGGGCGGCATGCTCACGCAAGCGCCACGCCTCGGCTGGATTCTCGGTCTGTGTTCGATGGCCTCGCTCGGCTTACCGGGTTTGGCCGGTTTCTGGGGCGAGTTCCCGGCGATCCTCTCGGCCTACAACCCGGCCGATGGGCTGAACGTCACGGTGTACCGCACGTACATGGTGATCGCCGCACTCGGCACGGTGTTTGCTGCGGCGTACTTGTTGTGGCTGTACCAACGCACTGCGTTCGGTACTCCGAAGGGTCATGACCACCACGACGTTCACGACGTGAACACCCACGAGTGGATTGCGTGGCTGCCGCTCCTGATTGCCATCGTCGCCTTCGGCGTGGCACCGAACCTGTTGTTCTCGATCATCGACCCGGCCGTGCAGGGCACCCTGCGCGCGTTCGGAGGCTGACCAGTGACGTTCGTTGCCGCTTCGACAGCCGCCTGGACGGCACCGACGATCGACTATCACGCGCTGGCACCCGAGATCGTGCTCGCACTCGGTCTCACGGTGGTGTTGCTGGTCGATCTCTTTACAAACGAGCGCAGCAAGTGGCTGCTCTCGGTGCTGACGGGCTTTTCGTTGCTCGGTGCTGCTCTGCCGGTGCTCACGTTGGCGCTTCACGAAGACTCCACTCGGTCGATGTTCGATGGCCGCTACGTCGTCGACGAATTCAGTTTGGTGATGAAGGGGCTCTTCCTCATTGCGGGTTATGTGATCGTGCTGCTGTCGTCGTCGCACGTTGAAGAAGGCGACTACTGGCGTGGGGAGTACTGGTTCCTCTTGCTCTCGAGCCTGCTTGGCATGGTGATGATGGCGTCGTCGCGCGACCTCGTGTCGGTGTTCGTCGCGCTCGAATTCCTGTCGATTCCCGCCTACATGTTGGCGGCGTGGCGCAAGCGCGATCTGAAGAGCAACGAGGCGGGCG
>VGBY01000167.1 GCA_016870295.1 Actinomycetota bacterium | reverse complement strand
GGCTTTCTGAAGTGGGGTCGAACGACGCCCAAACGCCGCCCCATCCCCGTGAGAGTCGCCGACTGGCGCGAGGTGTACGAACCGTTCGAAGAGGGCAAGTTGCGCGAGCAAGCCGGCCGTTGTATGGACTGCGGCATTCCGTTTTGCAACAACGGTTGTCCACTGGGCAATTTGATCCCTGACTGGAACGACCTCGTCTATCGCGACCATTGGCGCGACGCCATCGAGCGACTGCACGCGACGAACAACTTTCCCGAGTTCACCGGTCGGTTGTGCCCGGCACCGTGCGAGTCGGCGTGCGTGCTCGGCATCAACGCCGACCCCGTCACCATCAAGCAAGTTGAAGTGGAGATCATCGACCGCGCCTGGCGCGAAGGATGGGTCACCCCGCAAGTGCCCAGCGTGCGCACCGGTCATCGGGTTGCGGTGATCGGCTCTGGCCCGGCTGGTCTCGCTGCGGCCCAGCAACTGACGCGGGCTGGTCACGATGTGATCGTGCTCGAGCGCGCCGATCGCATCGGCGGGTTGCTGCGCTATGGCATCCCCGAATTCAAGATGGAAAAGCAGCACATCGAGCGTCGTGTCGAACAGATGAAGGCCGAAGGCACCGAGTTTCGCACCAACGCCATCGTTGGCGACAACGTGGATGTCGAAGTGCTGCGTGCCACGCACGACGCCGTGGTGCTCGCGTGTGGCGCTACCGCATGGCGCGACTTACCCGTGCCGGGGCGTCAATTGAAGGGCATCTACCAAGCGATGGAATACCTACCGATCGCCAACAAGGTCCAGGAAGGCGACTTCAGCGAGCCCAGCATCACTGCAGCCGGCAAGCACGTGATCATCATCGGTGGTGGCGACACCGGTGCCGACTGCCTCGGCACTGCGCACCGTCAGGGTGCAGCGTCGGTGACGCAACTCGAAATCATGCCGCGCCCGCCGGAAGTGCGTGGCGAGAACAACCCGTGGCCGCAGTGGAGCCTCGTGTACCGCACATCGTCGGCGCACGAAGAAGGCGGGGAGCGCGTGTTCAGCGTGTCGACCGAAGAGTTCGTTGGCGATTCGAATGGCAATGTGCGCGCGCTCGTGCTCAACGAGGTGCGGATGGAAGCCGGCAAATTCGTGCCGGTGCCCGGCACGCGCCAAGAATTGCCGGCCGACCTCGTGTTGCTCGCCCTCGGTTTCGTTGGCCCCGAAAAAGGTTCGTGGCTCGATCAACTCGGCGTGGCGCTCGATGAGCGCGGCAACATTGCGCGCACCGACGACTACCGCACCAACGTGGATGGCGTGTTCGTCGCCGGCGACATGGGCCGCGGGCAGAGCCTCATCGTGTGGGCGATCGCCGAAGGTCGAGCGGCGGCCGCAGCGGTTGATGCGTTCTTGATGGGCAGCACGTCGTTGCCCGCGCCGATTGTGGCATCAGCACGCCCACTCGCGTAGTTCTCGTCGGCGCCGTATCACACCCGAAGTGGGGCACCCTTGCGTAAACTCGTCGCAATGCGTTCGCGTTGGCTGTTGCTCGCAGTCGCCCTCTCCGCGTGTGGCGTCGATGCTGCCGGAACGGCGACCACCATCGTGCCGATCGGCCCTACCGACTTCGCCACGATTCCTCCCGCCGTCACCACCATCGCCCCCGTCGTCACCACGCTGCCCCCCGGCGCCGTCGGTGTAGAGCAGATCTACGTGGTGCAGGCTGGCGACTCGCCGATCAAGGTGGCGAACGCCTTCGGTATCTCCGTTGATCAGTTGTTGTCGTGGAATGGCCTGATTTCCACGACCCAATTCCCGTATCCGGGCCGACAGTTGAAGATTCCGCCGAGCGCGCAGGTGACGGTGAACCAAACGCAGCAAACCATCGTGGCGAACCCGGTCGGCAAGCCGGGTTGCGGTAATCGTCCGGCGGGCACCTACGAAGTGCAAGCCGGCGATTCGTTCTCGGCCATCCGCAAGAAGTTTTGTGTCTCCACCAACTCGTTGCT
>VGBY01000166.1 GCA_016870295.1 Actinomycetota bacterium | reverse complement strand
CGGCGGCAACACCAATCGCGGTCACGCGAGTCGACAACTCGCAGGCGAGGCGATACGCCATCATCCCGCCATTCGAATGGCCGACAACCCAAACTCGCGACTCGTCGACGTCGTACTGTGCGGTGAGTGCCGAGATCAGTTGATCAAAGAAATCAACGTCGTCGACCATGTCGTAGATGGCAAAGGGGCAACACCCACCGGCGTTCCACGACTGCGGAAGACCTTCTTCGAGACCGGTTCCATTCGGATATACGACGATTGCGCCATCATCGAGCGAAGTCTCCACTGCTTGCTCGACACCCGTGTAGTCGCGCATCGCCTCGGCGTTGCCACCAAAACCGTGCAAGACGAAGAGCAACGGCGCTGGCTCGTCACCAGAGAGATCTACGACACGGTACGACCGGGTGCGACCATCAGTGGTGTCGATGGTGTCGTAGCCGGCCGGCGCAAACGAGGTATCACCCGCGCTTGTCGTGGTGGTGGCTGGCAACGACGTGGTCGTTGAGGTGGTGGCGACGATGTCGTCATTTTGAGAACAGGCGGCACCCACGAGGGACAGTCCGATAACACCGCAGATGATCACGGCTCTGCGCATGCCACTCATTGTGGCAAAGAATTGTGTTGAAACAACGATGTCTCAGGCTTGCCATCTACGCCGCGCAACGGTCGCAAGTGCTTGCTCCCGAGTCGCCAGACCGGTTTAAACGTCATCTTCTCATTGGTCTTGCTCGCGATCACTGCCGTGTGGTGGGCAATCATGCGCGGTCGCTCAATTCAATGCGGACTAACTAGTCTCCGTGCGTGTCTGCGCGCACACCAGACAATCGACGCGCCACGGGATCATCCGGAAAGTTACGCCAAGCAAGCGGCCATACCGTCGCCGCTAATCGTGCGGCAGGCACTCGTGTGCCCGACCCGGCAGACCTCGAACGAGTGCGCCGTGGTCATCTCGCATCGTTGACGACGCCGACGATCGACGGGTGTTCCATATCGATGCCTACGACTTCTTGCGCAAAGGCGACCCAGCACCGGACACCGTCAACCCGAATCTCTGGCGTCATGCCGTGCTCAACGCACACCACGAGTTGTTCGAGGTGTGCGATGGCATCTGGCAAGTGCGCGGACACGACAGAAGTTTCTCGACATCGTGCTGCAAGACACCACATTTGTCGACGTTGTACAAGCCGGAGATGTGATTATCGAAGGCGATGCTGCCGCGCTCGTCACGATCTTCGGCAATCTCGACACGTTCTCGATGGGCTTTCCGATCGTCGAGCCGTAATCGGCGGCCAGCTACGGGCGTATCGCGTAGAACGCATTCACCGAGTGGTCGACCGAAAGCCGCTCGAATGCGCCGAACCCGGCGGCGCGAGCCATCGCCTCGGCGGTGCCAGCCGACAAGCCGAGCGTGCCGAGCCCTGCACCGTCGGGTGTTGACAACGCCGACGACATGCACGACAACACACTGATGCCATACATCAACGACGCCATCGGATTCTTCTCGGCGTTCAAGACAAAACCATCGTGGGCCTTGATGTCGACGAGCAACCACACACCGTCGTTGCGGAGTGCACCACGAATTGCCTGCATCACCGCGGCCGGGTGGGTCATGTCGTGAATGCAATCGAACGTGCAGACGAAGTCGGTGCTGTTGTCCGTCGGCAATGGTTCGCTGCGCGGGTCGACGAATTTCGCATTGGCGAGGCCTGAATCGCGCAGACGTTCATTCGCGCGAGCCAAGGCGTACGTCGAGATGTCGTAGCCGACGAAGTCACTCTGGGGAAACTGTTGGGCCATGCGCAAGACCGCACCACCCGCACCACAGCCCACATCAGCAACGCGGGCGCCACGCTCGAGTCGCGACACGACGCCAACGGCGGGAAGCACCACTGGGATGAGATTGGCGTTGTTCCATGGTTCGAAACTTCGCTCGATGCCGACCGCACCTTCCGGGCCGTGACTGTCGTAGTTTGCGCCAAGCCCCGTGCGAAACGAATCCGGTGTTCGCTTCAACGACTCCATCG
>VGBY01000165.1 GCA_016870295.1 Actinomycetota bacterium | reverse complement strand
GCGATGTGCACCACTTGCGATTGCCGCATCACGCACCGGTTTGCCGCCGGGATACTGTTCCGATTCTTCGCCGCGGGTAGCAGCCGAAAACATCAAAACATGGCTCTCTGCGTTTCGTGCGAGATGCGAAAGAATGTGGCCTCGTGTCCATCCCGGCAACAGCGACGGTTCCCGACACTGCTCGTCGTTGAGGGTTTCCAGGCCCGCCAACAGCCGTTGATGTGATGCCGCACAGCCGGTGACTTGGGCATCAAGCGCCCGGGCAACGGCCTCGTCCACGAGTTCTAGAGATCTCCTGCACTGCGTTGCGGCACGACGACCACCGTACCGTCGGCTTCATGGATGACTCGCGCTGACACACCGTAGAACTCGGCGAGGGTCTCGCTACGTAACACACGTTGTGCCGCACCACGTGCCACGGCAACACCCTGATGCAAGAGCAACAGCCGATCGCTGTATAGCCCCGCCAGCGTCAGGTCATGCATGGCCGACACCACGATGAGGTCACGTTCGCGTCGCAAACGGTCTACGAGTTCAAGCGCATGCTGCTGATGGCCAAGGTCGAGGGCACTCGTCGGCTCGTCAAGCAACAACACCGGCGCCTCCTGCGCCAGTGCACGGGCGATTACCACGCGCTGACGCTCACCGCCCGACAACGTGCCGAGCATTCGGCGGGCATGGATACGAAGTGACAAGTTGTCGATCAGGTGCGCCACGACCTCGCGATCGTGTGCCGACTCGCGCCCGAACGTTGACACGTATGGGTTTCGACCGAGCAGAATGTAATCAGCGACCGACATATCGTCGGGCAACACCGGGTCTTGCGGGACGAATGCAACATGGCGGGCGGTATCACGCGCGGTGAGCGTCGACACTTCGCGACCCGCAATGTGCAAATTACCCGAATACGGTACGAGTCCGGCAATCGCACGCAACAACGACGACTTGCCGGCACCGTTCGGGCCGATGACACACAGCCACTCCCCAACCGCCACTTGTTCGTCAAGACCGACGACTACAGGGCAACCTGCGTATTCCACGCGCGTATTGCGCAACAGTAGGTTCGCCATCATCGTCGTGCCTCGCGGAGTCGCAAAATCAACAAAAAGAACGGCGCACCAAAAAAGGCCGTTACCACACCAATCGGTGTCTCAGAAGGCGCCGTGAGGATTCTCCCGGGAATATCTGCCGCGATCAAGAACGCTGCACCAAGAAACATGCTGAGCGGCACGACGAGACGGTACGACGCACCAAGCAACAATCGCACCGCATGCGGCACGATGATGCCGACAAAACCGATCAAGCCACTCACCGCGACTGCCGCAGACGTGCCGAGCGTTGCGGCGAGCACCACGACGATGCGAACTTGGTTCACGTTTACACCTAAGGCGCGGGCCTCGTCGTCGCCAACACGCAGCACGTCGATCAGTCGGCGATACATCAGCAACACCACCGTGCTCACCGCGATGTATGGCAACACGAGCCGCACGTCGGCCCACGATGCCGTGGTGAGACGTCCGAGAATCCACGAGTACACCTGCCGCACGACGTCGTTGTTGCGTTGCAGCACGAAGGTTTGCACCGCGGTTGCCAGCGACGTAACGGCAACGCCTGCCAGCACCAGTGTGGTTGCCGAGCGGGATCTCCCGAATGCAGTGCCAACGGTGTAGGTGAGGGCGACTGCGCACAATCCACCGATGAATGCAGCGAACGGAACGGGGTCAATGGGCCATGTTTCGGTGATCTCGCGATTCGTGACAAAGGCAATCGTCGCGCCGAGACCCGCGCCGGCAGCAACACCGAGCAGGTACGGATCGACGAGCGGGTTGCGAAACACGCCTTGATAGCTCGCCCCTGCCAACGACAACATCGCACCCACCAACGCCGCGAGCACCACACGAGGTGCACGAATTTGCCAGACGATATTCCACTGCGCCTCGGTGACGCCACTGTTGATGGAGATGAGCGGCAGACGATCCAGCAGCGCGAGCGGGACTCGCCACCACACGGGGCCGGCGGGCCCGACCG
>VGBY01000164.1 GCA_016870295.1 Actinomycetota bacterium | reverse complement strand
CCACTACCGCTCGAACGCAAGCGCTGCGCGGGTTTTCTCACCCGCGAGTTGACCTTGCTGCGCAAGAAACGAGTGATCGTTTGCCTCGGCAACTTTGCGTATGTTGCGGCGTGCGAGTTCTTTGCCGTGTCGCCCCGCCCGAAGTTTGCGCACGGGGCCGTGGTCACTGCCGGCGACGTCACGCTCGTGTGCTCGTATCACCCGAGCCAACAGAACACCTTCACGGGTCGGCTGACCGAGCCGATGTTGGACGCCGTCTTTACTACGGCAGTGCGACTCGCGACCGACTGAGAGCGGGCGGCCTGTCGTGCCGCAACCTCGTTGCCGACGAGTTAATGCGTGGCGGGCGCTGAACCGTCGGCTTTTTTCTTCGGCGGCGGCACACCAATCTTCACCGATGTCTCGGCGAAATCCGGCCAGCGTCGTCGGCTGACGATGCTCAGCATGCGCAGGAGTTTCATCGCCTTTTCGTCGGTCTCGGCGGGGCGTGCGATCACCGAACCGTCCTTGATCATGCGGTTCATCACTTCTTCACCGAGTTCGCTGCGCACCACGCAGAGCGTCCAGTCGTTGTCTTCGCCGATACCACCGGTCGAGATATCGGCATGTTCGGCGGCAAAGTCGGGGCAGGTCTTGCATCCCTCGCGCGTCCACTTGTGGCACTCCTTAAGGTCAATCTCGTGGTATGCGCCGTCACGCATCCAGATTTGGAAGACGCCCTTGATGTTCATCTTCACCATTTCTTCTTTCCGCAGTCCGTACTTGGCGAGGAAGAGTTCCTCGAAGATGGCGTCGTCGAACGTCTTTGAACACAGCAGACCAATGTTGAAGAGAAATGGTTTGCCGATTTTTCCCGCCTTGCGCTTCCACATGATCGGCAGCACCGATGACTGGCAACTCATACCGACCAGAGCGATGCGCTGCAACCCTGCTTCGGCCGCTTCTTTGATTGCCAAGGTGTTCGCGGAGTACGTGTATCGGCTGCCGGAGGATGCCAACACTTCCTCGCGGTTGCGGGCCAGACCAGGCTTCGCCTTCCAACTCGTGCCGTCGCCCTCCAGAAAACTCGTGAGTGCTGCATCGATGTAGTCGTGTTGCAGCAGCCAGATGAGCATCGCACCGACGAATCCGCCGTCTTGCCCCTTCTTGTGCGTCTCGTCGTCGGCCGCGCGCACAAGCAGCAACTGCCGGTACTGGCCGTACATCTCGTCGTCTTTGCGCGGGCGCCCGAAGAGATGTTCGTCGGCCTCGCGCTCCCAGTTGCGGAATCGCGGGCAGGCGCGCGTGCAGGTGGTGCAACCCTTCTCGCCGTGACCGCAGTTGGTGGGGCCGAGTTCTTCCTCGAGATGGAAGGGCTTGTACTTGCCCTCTTCGTGTTCGTAGCCAATCACGTCGTGCGGACACGAAATCACGCAACCGGCGCAACCGGTGCACAGACCGGTGTTAATGACCTCTTCGTAGAGCTCTTTCCACTGTGCCGTCCAGCGTGTGGTGGCGGGCACATCGGTCACCGTCACGCGCCACACTCTACGAGAATGCGGCGCCAGCGGATGCAGCCACCCGTGCGGATACCGCCGCACGAATCGTGACGGGTGCGAATTGCCCGCCAGAATGAGGTGATGGCTTCCAGCATCATCACGTATCCCCCCGATGTCGAAGCGTTCCGCCTCGAGGTGCGCACTTGGCTCGAGCAGAACCTGCCGAAGGGGTGGTTCGACGCAGACTTTGAACTTTCGTCAGCCGAACGCAAGAAGTTCAACGAAGGGTGGCCCGACAAATTGTTCGCCGGCGGTTGGATTTGTGCGACATGGCCCAAGGAATACGGCGGCAAGGGTCTCAGCACGCTGCAAGGCGTGGTGCTGAACGAAGAGTTTGCCCGTGCCCGTGCCCCGATGCGCGCCGATTTTTTCGGTGACACGCTCGTCGGCCCGACGCTGCTGCAGTGGGGCACCGAAGAACAGAAGCAGGAATTCCTCCCGCAGATTCTCTCGGGCAAGATGCGCTGGTGCCAAGGTTTCAGCGAACCCAACAG
>VGBY01000163.1 GCA_016870295.1 Actinomycetota bacterium | reverse complement strand
ATGTTGCGCCGCGGGTGCATGCGTGCTTCTTCGGCGGAGATGTAGCCCTCGGTGAGCAGTTCTTGAACGTAGGAGTGGTCGGAACTCACCTGCTTGAGCGCACCGTCCCGCCACAGATACACGCGTGAGTCTCCGACATTGGCCACGACGACGCGTTGTGGCTCACTCTGCGTCGCGGCGAGTGGGACGACCGCCGTGAGTGTGGTGCCCATGCCGCGCTGATCGGTGGGGCCACCGCTTGCCTGGTGGATCGTGGCGTTAGCGGCGTTGATTGCGGTAACCACTGATTCTGCAGTGATGAAACCTTTCCCTGCCGCGTCGCGCATCCCTTGAATCGCGAGAGCACTCGCCACTTCGCCGGCGTTGTGCCCACCCATACCGTCGGCAACGACGAACACATCAGGTTGGGCGACGAAGGCATCCTCGTTCTGTTGTCGCAGCATGCCGACATGCGACGCCGCACCCCACACCACGCGCATCACACCACCACCGTTGCTGTTGTCGTCACGAAATCTCGAAGGTCACCTTGATCGCGCCGAGCATGATGACATCGCCGTTGGCCAGCAGTTGTTCGCCATCGACGCGCACACCGTTCAACTTGGTGCCGTTGGTGCTGCCGAGGTCGCGCAACGTCCAGCCGTTGGGGCGGCGGCGGAGTTGCACATGTTCACGGCTGACGTTCGTGTCGCGAATGGTGATGGTGCAGCCGCTTTGCCGACCGATGGTGACGCGTTCGGTGTCGAGCACATGACGAGTGCCGTCCTCCAGCACGATGGCGGAGGTGATGGCCCCGGCAATCGGAGTCGCCATGCTCGCAGCGATGGGTTGCACGACGACCGACTCCTCGGCAGCCGGCTGCGGAGTCACTATCGGTTGCTGGGCCGACACGAGGGAGGGCACCACGGTGATGCTGCCCCGTTTGGCATCGTTGTCGTTGCGCAGCACCACCACTGCCGGCTCGCCCAGGCGGTACGCCTCGCGCTCGCTGTGCTGGGTGACGACCTCCGCCAATTCGCGCACGAGGTCGCGCTCGACGTCGGCGAATGCCGCCCGATCATCGGGGTGCAGGATCACGGTGTAGGCGTGGGGGATGCCGCGCGTGTCGTCGGCGACCTGGGCATCCACGACACCCAGCAGGCGACGACCGAGTTCGATCGGGCGAATCGTCGAGTCGTACGTGCGCAACGCCACGATTTCATTGTACGGCTGGGGCAGGTGAGCATTCACGTAGTGTCGCAACGGTGACCGACACACGCGCCGACATTCAACGACGAGTGTTGCGCGTGTTGGTCGGTGGGCAGATCGTCGGTGCGGCTGCACTCGGTGCGAGCGTCACGGTTGGTGCGTTCGTCGTGCAAGACATCCTCGGTGACGACACACCACTCGGCGGCATTGCAACCGCAACAGTCACGATGGGTACGGCATTCATGTCCCAGGTGCTCGCCCGCGCGATGGTGCGGGGCGGTCGTCGTGCCGGTTTGCAGACCGGTTACGTGCTCGCCGCCATCGGCTGCCTGGTTGCCATCGTCGGAGTCGAGCGCTCGTCGCTCCTGTGGTTTCTGGCCGGTTTGTTCTTGTTCGGCAATGGTCAGGCGGCAAATCTGCTCGCCCGCTACGCCGCGACAGATCTTGCCGAGGCACACGAGCGCTCGTCAGCAATGAGCCGTGTGGTGTTCGCCTCCACGTTCGGGGCGGTGTTCGGGCCGCTCCTCATCACGCCGGCGCAGTGGGCAGGGGAGACATGGTTCGGTCTCGCCACCTACAGCGGACCATGGTTAGCTTCGGCGGTGTTCTTGTTGCTGGCGGCCCTCAACACCTTCTTCCGGTTGCGCCCCGACCCACTGATCGTGAGCGGGGCGACGTTCGAACCACAGCAACGAATGAATCTCGTGCAAGCGGTGAAAACGGCGACCGCTACGGCACACGGTCGCCTGGCACTGGCGGCGATGGTGATTGCACAGGCGACGATGGTGGCGGTGATGACGATGACCCCCGTGCACCTGCGATTGCACGGGCACGAAGACGTGTCGCCCTA
>VGBY01000162.1 GCA_016870295.1 Actinomycetota bacterium | reverse complement strand
CCGGGCTTCCACGCGACTTGGAAGTGGTGTTTCGTGAACCCATCACCCGCCGTATGCGCGAGCGTGAACAACAGCGGCAACCAGATGAGTTGTCGGTAGAACACCGTCGTCGGCAAGGAGATACTGAGACTGCTGACGAAGATCGGCCCCACCGCCCAAGCAATGACGGCCACAACGACCGCGACGAGGGCGAGCGTGCGACGGCGCTCGATATCAGCCGACTGATGCGGGGCGGTCATCTGGCGCTGTCGAACTTCTGCTTACGACCGCTTGTCTGCGGGGCGCAGGTCGACGCGCAGGGTGAGCACACCATCCTCGAGCGTGGCCTGCGCATCGCCGATGATGGCGAAGTCTTGGAAGTCGGTGTTCGCCTGGGCGATGAAGTGCTGCCGTTCTTCCCCCGCAACGGGTGGTAGCGGTCGCTTGCGCACCGCGGCGGCACGCTCCTTGAATCGTTCGATCATCGCCTGCGGGTCGAAGCTCATGGTTCAACCGTAGTTCTCGCTCGACGCAGTTCTTGCCTGGCGCAGCATCTCCCGGCGAGTCGCTTCGTCGGCGGCCTTGAATTCCCCGCTACCGATTACCTCAAGCGGACCGAGCACGGGGTCGTCGATTCGTGAGGCTCGCCAGAACCACACGGTGACCACGAGTAATGCAGCACCCACTGCGATGAGCGCGAGACCGACCAGCACGCTGCCAAACTAGTTGCGTGTCGAACCTGATCACCACCGTGGGCTTCTTTGCGGTGCTCGGATTGTTGGCGTGGCTCGGCTGGGGTCTCGAGCCACATTGGGCTTCGAAGGATGGGCGCAAGATCATGTGCCGCATGCAACTGACTCCGAACGATCCACGCGAACGACCACGCTGGCACGACGTAAAGATCGCCATCGATGACCGCGAACTCTTCGTCTATGCGCGCTCTCGGCGCGCAGCCGACCTGCGCGGTAATTGGCGGGTAATCGGTGCAATCACCGATGAAGCAAAGAAGCGAAGAATCTACGAGTTGCGCAGCGCCAACGACGACGGGGCAAGTGTGCGGGTGCCCGTCAAGAGCCGCTGCGTACCGGTGCTCGACGAACTCGTCCCATAGCGGGCGACAACCCGCGCACCCCTAGCGGGGCTCGTACAACCAGCGCCGAATTGGCGCACCGACTTGCTGCAGGTCGATGAGAAACGCATCATGACCGTGCGGTGAGTCGATCTCCGCATATTCCGCCACCACCCCGTTGCGTTCAACAAGATCGCGAATCTGGCGCTGCTGATACGTCGGATACAGGATGTCACTGGAGATACCGATCGCGAGCGTCGGTGCCGTTATGCGCGCCATTGCGCGATCCAAGCCACCGCGACCGCGGGCCACATCATGGAGATCCATCGCCTTGCCAATGAGCAGATAACTGTTCGTGTCAAACCGGCGGATGAGGCGATCGCCGTGATGGTCGAGATAGCGCTCAACCTCGAACTTGTCCCACAAACCGATACCGCTGTTCTCCGCATCGAGATCGGCAAGATCACGACCGAATCGGTCGGTGAACACGTTGTCGCTGCGGAAAGTTACCTGGGCGACCATGCGCGCGATCGCCAACCCCTGCCACGGTCCGTCACCGACTGCCGCGTCGTAGTAATCGCCGCCGCGCCACTTGGCGTCAAGACGAATCGCGCGACGACCGATGGCGCCCCACGCAATTTGTTGGGCAGTCGACTGCACGCACGTGCCGATGGCGATGAGCGAGCCAACGCGATCGGGATAGGTGATCGCCCACTCGAGCGCCTGCATGCCGCCCATCGATCCACCGATCACGCAATGCCAACGTTGAACACCGAGAGCGTCAGCGAGTCGCAGTTGGGCGCGAACCATGTCGCGAATCGTGATGACCGGAAACCGCGAGCCGTACGGTGTGTCGTCGTCGGGGTGCACCGACGCGGGACCCGTCGTGCCTTGACAGCCACCGAGCACATTGCTGCACACGACAAACCACTCGTTCGTGTCGATGGCCAAACCTGGCCCGACGATGCCCTCCCACCAACCGGGCGTCGGATGGCCTTCGCCCGCCG
>VGBY01000161.1 GCA_016870295.1 Actinomycetota bacterium | reverse complement strand
ACGTCGAGGGCCATCGCGGTTTCGACGTGATTCCATGGGTCGCAGTGCCCGCCGACGAACCACGGGATCATCCCGTTGGGAAGTTGTAACGAGGCAATCCACTTGGCGGTGGTGCGCAGTTCATCGCGCGACGGCAGCGACTGGATGGTCAACTGTGCGGTCAATTGTGCGGTCAATTGTGTGGGCGATGTTGCCGTCGTTGCTGTCGATACCACACCAGTCGATCGTGCAGGGTTGCTGCGGGCGCCATTGACGACCGGTTTGTTCGCGTACACCACGTACGACTTACCGATCAACGGGCTCAGTGCCGTATCCAAAGTGCGGGTTACGACGGGAGCGCGCATGATGTCCCACTCCAACAACTTCTTGTAGGCGTTGACGAGTGGATGGTCTTCGCGCGCAGGGCCGACCGCGCAGCGCAACCACCAGTACGGCGAGTGCAATCCGTGCGAGCGGTGCGTCCCGGTGATGGTGAGACCACCCTGCTCGATCTTGTCGTGCAACTCCTGCTTGTCGTAGATGCGCACATGTCCGCCCACCACGAATGGGGCGTGATACTCATCGGAGAGCAGCCAGTTGATTTTTTCCGGAAACCACGACGGCACCGTCGCCGCAAACGTGCCACCGGGCTTCAGCACGCGCACGAGTTCGCGTAGCGCGGCTTCGTCGTCATGAATGTGTTCGAGTACTTCGCTGGTCACGACACAATCAAATGCAGCATCAGCGAATGGCAGCCGAGTCGCATCGCCACGAATCGCACCACCGAACCGTGCGACATCGATTTCTCCGGCCATGGCCATTGCCGCGAACGTATTGCGTGTTGCCGTTACTTCGTCATGTCCGTAGTCGAGGGCGACGACGGTGGCTCCGCGACGCGCCGCTTCGTAGGCGTGTCGACCAAAGCCCGCCCCGGCGTCGAGAAACAGCGTGTTGGCGTCGATCGGCAGACGATCGAAGCGAATCGTCAGCATGGCGGCGTTTACTTCGTGCCCTGTCGCAGGCGTCGTCGCAGCTTCTCCACGTTGTGCGGCATCGCGAGCACCTCGCGGTATTGGTCGACGGTCAGCGAGGCGCAGTATCGCCACGACCAGCGTTCCACGACGCGCTGTCGCCCGGCCAGGCCGATGCGAGTGCGCAGTGCTTCGTCATCCAACCCGCGACGTAGTGCGGCGGCGAGGGCATCGGCGTCGGCGGGTGGGCACGACAACACGGTGTCACCATCGCGCCCAGTGACCTCAGGCAGTGCACCACCGGTTGTGGCAACGAGGCAGATACCGGTGCTCATTGCCTCGACCGACGGAAGGCTGAAACCTTCGTAGAGACTCGGCACGACCGCGAGCGTGCTCTCCGCGTACAGCTCGACGATGCGTTCGTCGCTCACACCTGACACGTAACTGATGCAGTCACGCAAGCCGAGTGACTCGATCAGGTCGGCGCTGGCACCGGCGCGCGGCTTGCCGATGATGGTGAGATGAATGTCTCGCTCGGTACGCAACTTGGCGACGGCTTCGAGCAGATACGCGAGACCTTTCAGGGCAACATCCGCCGAAGCGGTGGTGATCAAGTGGTGCGGCTTGCGTGCGATGTGTGGCAAAGGCTTGAACAAGTCGGGGTCGACGCCGACGGGCACGAGTCGCATACGGTCAAGCGACACGCCCATGTCGGTGTGAATGTCGTTGATCGAGTTCTCGCTCACCACCACGATGCGTGGTAGACGACTCGCCACCTTGCCCTGCATCTTCACGAACGAATACCAGCGCGAGATGCCATAGCGCTTCCACAGCGTCTTGGTGTGCTGCATCTCCAGTTTGCGATCCTTGGTAATCGGGTGATGCAACGTGACGATGGTGGGGATCATCTTCTCGATGGAAAGAATGTGTTTGCCGAGACACTGGTTGTCGTGCACGAGATCAAAGTCGTTGGTGCGCTCGCGCAGGGCGCGGAACGCACGCAGGCTGAAGGTAAGCGGCTCGGCGAAGGTTCCCTTCAAGAAGTAGAGGGCTTCCAGCGCATTCGGCCAGTTGTTCAACTCCCAGTACGCCGGAAAGCGACCCGGGTACAGA
>VGBY01000160.1 GCA_016870295.1 Actinomycetota bacterium | reverse complement strand
AAGAAGCCCTCGCTCAGCGTGTCGGCCGAACACGTGCCGTCGTTCGACTTGCTGAATCTGCCACGGCCAGCGTCGAAGACGCCTTGGGCTTACGTGAAGATTGCCGAAGGTTGTGATCGCACGTGCGGGTTCTGTGCGATTCCGTCGTTCCGCGGCCCGCAACGCAGCCGCGATGTGGCGAGCATTCTGCGCGAGGTGGACGAACTGCAAGCAAAGGAAATCGTTCTCGTCGCCCAGGACCTCGCCAGTTACGGCAAGGATCGCCCCGACGAACTTGGCGCTGGCGCCATCGTCGATCTTGTCAACGCTGTCGCAGCGAAAGTGCCCCGCACACGACTGCTGTATCTGTACCCGAGCGACCTCAGCGACGAACTCATCGAGGCCATCCTCGCCTCCGGCGTGCCGTACTTCGACCTGTCGCTGCAGCATGTGTCGAAGCCGCACCTGCGTCGCATGCGCCGCTGGGGTGATGGCGAACGATTCTTGAATCGCATTGCCGACATTCGTTCGCGCGAGCCGCAAGCGGCGTTTCGTAGCAACTTCATCGTCGGGTACCCGGGCGAAACCGAGGACGACCACGACCAACTGCTCTCGTTCGTGCGCGATGCGTCGCTCGACTGGTGCGGATTCTTCGAATACAGCCCCGAAGAGGGCACCTACGCGGTGAACTTGCCCGACCAGGTGCCAGCTGGGCTCATGCGTGAACGCATCGCCGAACTGCGCGAACTGCAAGACGAGATCACCGCAGCCAAACGCGACGAACTCATCGACGAGATTGTCGAAGTGCTGGTGGACGAGCCGGGCGTGGGTCGAAGCCATCGCGAAGCCCCGCAGATTGACGGCATCGTGCGGGTAGACGAGTCGCTTGCGGCGGGTAGTTTCGCGAAGGTGCGAATCGTCGACGCGCAGGGCCCCGACCTCGTCGCCGAAGGTGCCGACCAGACCGATACCGACCGCGGTGGGGCATCCGATGCCGGTTGATCCGAACGCGCTCATCACGTGGGCCAATGCGGTCACGGTGGGGCGAATCGTGGTGTCGCCGTTGCTGTTCACGATGATCCCCGTCGAAAAGGGTGGCTCATGGGTGGCGCTCGGAATGTGGTTCGTGCTCTGCGTGAGTGACGGCTTCGACGGCTACCTCGCGCGACGCCATGGCATCACCCGCAGCGGCGCATTTCTCGACCCACTCGCCGACAAGGTGCTCGTGCTCGGTGCCATGTTCACGCTGGTATCGCGAGGCGTGTTCTGGTTGTTGCCCGTGGTCATCATCGCCGTGCGCGAAGTAATCGTGAGCGTGTATCGAGTAGTCGTTGGTGCGCGAGGTGTGTCGATGCCTGCCAGTCGCACCGCCAAAGTGAAAACGCTCAGCCAACAACTCGCGGTTGCCGGTGCATTGATGCCGCTCACGTTTGACGAGCGCTGGATTTGGTCGTCGTTGTTGTGGCTGGCCGTCGGGCTCACCATCTTGTCGGGTGCGCAATATGCGTGGAAGGCCTTCGCGGGCAATCGAGGTGCTGCCGGTGCGCTGTGACGTCGTAGCCGTCGGCACCGAACTGCTGCTTGGTCAGATCGTCGACACCAACTCATCGTGGCTCGGCGAGCAACTCGCGGCTGCCGGGTTGGATTCGTGCTTGCAGGTGAAGGTTGGAGACAACCAAGCCCGCATCGTTGCATCGCTGCGATCGGTGTTGCGTGATGCCGATGCAATCATCGTGTGCGGCGGCCTGGGCCCCACGCACGATGACATCACCCGCGAAGCAATCGCCGAAGTAATGGGTGTTGAACTCAAGCTCGACGACGTCATTGCCGATCGCATTGCTCGCATGTTCGCCAGCCGCAACCGAAAGATGAGCGAAAACAACCTGCGTCAGGCGATGGTGCCTGTTGGTGCCGGCGTTATCGAGCAGAAGCGTGGCACTGCACCCGGGCTCATCTGCCCAGTGGGCGACAAGGTGATTTACGCCGTGCCCGGCGTGCCGTATGAACTGCACGAGATGTTCGAGCGGGCGATTCTTCCCGACTTGTTGGCTCGCTCTGGTGAGCAACGCAAGATCGCATCACGCGT
>VGBY01000159.1 GCA_016870295.1 Actinomycetota bacterium | reverse complement strand
AACAGCGCCAACTTGGAAGATGGCGAGGAGCCTGGTCGCCGCATGGACCGCATCTTCACTCTCGCCAAGGAGTACGGCGCAGCGGTGATCTGTCTGCTCATCGACGAGCGCGGCCAGGCCCGCGACGTGGAGTGGAAGATGCAGATCGCCCATCGACTGCACAAGATCGCCACCGAGCGCTACGGGTTGTCGGCGAGCGACCTCATCTTCGACTCGCTCACCTTCCCGCTCACCACTGGGGATGCCGAACTGCGTCGCGACGGCATCGAAAGTATCGAGGCGATTCGACGTATCAAGTCCGAGATTCCGGGCGCACTCACCGTGATGGGGCTCTCGAACGTGAGTTTCGGTATCAACCCTGCCGCACGCCAAGTGCTGAACAGCGTGTTCTTGGATGAGTGCGTGAAGGCCGGGCTCGACGCGGCCATCGTGCACGCCAGCAAGATCCTTCCGCTCGCACGCATCAAACCAGAACACGTCACGCTGTGCCGCGACATCATCTTCGACAAAACCACCAACGACTACAACCCACTGCAGTTGTTGCTGACGGCATTCGAGGGAGTCAAGTCGACGAAACAAGAAAAGCCCGACCGCAGCGGCTGGCCGGTGCGTGACCGCCTACGGCAACGCATCATCGACGGCGACCGCGAAGGCCTCACGGGCGAACTCGACGAAGCACTCACCAGCGGGCTGAAGGCACTCGAGATCGTCAACGACGTGCTGCTCGATGGCATGCGCGAAGTCGGTGAGTTGTTCGGCTCCGGCCAGATGCAATTGCCGTTCGTGCTGCAGAGTGCCGAGACGATGAAGACCGCCGTCAGCCACCTCGAGCCGCACATGGACAAAGTTGCCGGCTCGACCAGCAAAGGCAAACTCGTGCTCGCCACCGTGAAGGGTGACGTGCACGACATCGGTAAAAACCTGGTCGACATCATCTGCACGAACAACGGCTACGAGGTGCACAACATCGGCATCAAGATTCCGATCAGCGAGATGATTGCCAAGGTGCAGGAAGTCGACGCCGACGCCCTTGGGATGAGCGGTCTCTTGGTGAAGAGCACGCTGATCATGCGCGAAAACCTGGAGGAACTCAACAGCCAGGGGCTTGCGCGCATCCCCGTTCTGCTCGGTGGTGCCGCCCTCACCCGCAGTTATGTGGAGCGCGACCTGCGCGAGGTGTACGACGGGCGGGTGTTCTACGGTCGTGATGCCTTCGAAGGTCTGCACACGCTCGACAAGTTGATGGACATGAAGCGCAACGGCGTGGACGACCCCGAGTTCGGCCGCGTGCCGACCGGGCGATCGCTTGCCGAACGTCGCGCACCGAAGGATGCGCCGACCGACCTGCCGCGCCGCTCACCAGAAGCGGTCACCGACAACAAGGTGTTCACCCCGCCATTCGTCGGATCGCGCGTGGTGAAAGGGCTCAGCCTGGACGAGATCGCGGAGTACGTGAACGAAACCGCGCTGTTCCGCAATCAGTGGCAGTACCGCCCGCTCGACGGCGAGAACGACGACGATTTCAAGACCCGCATCCGTCCCGAGTTGCGCGCCCAACTGGCGCAGGCGAAGGCCAGCGGCATCCTCGTGCCGCAACTCGTGTATGGCTACTTCCCCGCCAATGGTGACGGCAACGATGTGGTGATCTGGACCGACGAATCACGCACCACGGAGCGCATGCGGTTCTCCTATCCGCGACAGAACGAAGCGCCGCACTTGTGCATCGCCGACTTCTTCCGGCCGATTGAGAGTGGTGAGGTCGACTATGCGGCGTTCCACATCGTCACCATGGGTGCCAAGGTCAGTGATGCAGCCGCCGAGCTCTTTGCGAAGAACGAATACCAGAAGTATCTCGTCGTGCACGGGCTCGGCGTGGAGATGGCCGAGGCACTCGCCGAGTTCTGGCATCACCGCATCCGCAGTGAGTGGGGCTTCGTTGACGAAGACGGCCCGACGCTGCACGGCCTCTTCCGCCAGCAATACCGCGGCGGCCGATACTCGTGGGGCTACCCGGCGTGCCCCGACCTCGAAGACAACGCCAAGGTTGCCGAGTTGCTCGAGGCCGGCCGCATCGGCATCACGGTGAACGAAGAGACTGG
>VGBY01000158.1 GCA_016870295.1 Actinomycetota bacterium | reverse complement strand
ACCCCATGTCCAATTCACCGACGCCCAGCGCAGCAGTCATCAACAACGCCACGCCACGCCGTGTTCACATCTGGCAGTGCCCGGAGTGCGACAACCGAATCATCCTGCACGTTCGGGTGCAACACGCCCCGATCTGTCACAACAAGGCGGCCCACAGTCGTCGCCGCATCGATATGCAACGTCAACGAAAGGGAACCCCGCAATGAACGACGACACCCGTGAAGCGCCAGCTCGCGAGTACTACACCGCCCAGGAACTCTGCGACCTCGCACTCGAATGGGGTGCAAGCGCGACGCTGCTCGACGACGGGGGCGAGGTCATCATCGAATTGGATCGTGAGGGCACGGCGAGCTCGGTACAACTCGAGCTCGGCCCAGCGGCCGAGTTCTACGACGATTTGATTTGTCGTAATTGGCTGTTCGTGCCGAGTGCGCCACACCGCTTCTGCGATCGATGGAATCGTTTCCCATACTTCGCTGCGCTCTCGGTGATGTACGACGAGAGCGACATACCCAAGATGACCGAGTTCGGCTTTGTGATTCGAGCGGCGAAGATTCTCGAATTCGAGACGTTTCGCAAACGCAACGACATCTTCTTGGAAGTCATGATGTTTTGGTTTGCGATGGAGTTATTGCAAGAGAGCATTGTGCGTGGCTCGGAAGACGTCGCAGCATTGCGGGAGAATTTCCGCGATGGCAGTTTCGTGAAGTGGTGGTTTGGCGACGAACATCCAGGTGGAGACGTGTGACTGCTACTCGGGTCTGTTGGGGCCCCGTCGAAACTGTCCCTGTACGAGGGAGAGTGCGAATAGCGCAATCACGATCCACCACTGGTACTGGTCGATGAAGTCCAGGAAGGCACGTATCTCGTCTTCGAGGATTCGACCAAAGACGCGCAGCACCCACAACTTGATGGCGATACCAATCGATACGAAGATGAGGAATGTGCGCGGCTTCATGCCGCGATGGCCGACAAGCAGGCACACCACGTTGCTGCCCGGAAAGATGATCACCGCCCACACGCCCATCTTGTCGACGGCGCGCTCGAGCCATACATATATCCGCGGTGGCTCGCCAGATTGCCCCTCCAGCCAGCGCACGGCCTTCTCGCCGAAGAATCGCCCGCAGAAGTACAGCGCGATGGCGGCGGCGAGCACGCGGAAGAAACCAATCATCACGTACGGCAACAAGTCGATGTACGGCACTGATCCGAACAGATTGCGGTTTCGCGACGACAGCAAGAGCACCAGTTCCGGCCGCTCGTCGACGAGGGCCGGCCCGATGTTCGAGCCGATGGTGCCGAGCACGAAGAGCCCGGACGTGAAGGCCAGCACCGAGCGTCGAGCAAGCGGGGTGGCCACGCAAGAACGGTAGTTCGCGGGTTGGTGACTCGCGCGTCGCGCTGTGTACTCTGAGCGATGACCGACACGGAGTAGTGCCAACCAGAAGGAGCCCGTCATGAAGGGTTTGATGCAGCCGACTCAACTCACGCTCACGCATTTGTTCGAGCGTGCCGAGCGGTACAGCACGGATAAGAAGATCATCACCGCGACTGCCACGGGCAAGACGGTCACGACGTACGGCGAATGGGCGGCACGCACGCGACTGCTCGGCGGTGTGATCGACAACCTGAAGATCTCCAAACACGGTCGTGTTGCGACACTGGCGTGGAACTCCGCGCGGCACCTCGAGTTGTACTTCGCGGCACCATGCTCCAGTCGCGTGTTGCACACCTTGAACTTCCGGCTCTTCCCCGAGCAGCTCACGTACATCGTCAATCACGCCGAGGACGAAGTCATCTTCTGTGACACGTCGTTGTGGGCGATTCTCGAGCCGCTGATGCCGACGTTCACCACCTTGAAGCACCTCGTTTTCATGAACGACGGTAAAGGTGAGGCGCCCAAGAGCGTGAAGGGTGTCGAAGTGCACGAGTATGAGTCGTTGCTGAAGCAGGCGAAGGCCGTCGAGTGGAACGTGCCCGACGAGAACCAGGCTGCGAGCATGTGTTACACCAGCGGCACCACCGGCAACCCGAAGGGTGTCGTGTATTCGCATCGCAGCACCTTCTTGCACACGATGGCGGAAATGGTCGCCGACTCCATCGGCGTTCGCGAGAGCGACACGGTA
>VGBY01000157.1 GCA_016870295.1 Actinomycetota bacterium | reverse complement strand
GAAGGTCTCGATCTTGATCGGCTGAACAGCGTGTTCGACGAGATGGAGTTCGACGATCTCGCCGACTTGTTGGGCAAGATGGGTAGCGAACAACGCACACAGGTGCTCGAGTCGATGGACGAAGACGACGCCGACACGATGCGGCAGTTGCTGTCATGGCCCGAGGGCACCGCCGGCGCGCTCATGACCCCCGATGTGATCGTGCTCTCCCCTGAAGCCACCGTTGCCGAGGCACTCGCCCACGTACGCGACCCGGAGCGTCATGCGTCGATTGCCGCGCAAGTCTTCGTCACGCATGGCCCACACGAACCACCCACTGGTGGGTACATGGGAGTCGTGCACTTTCAACGACTACTTCGCGAACCTCCGCAGACGAAACTGAAGGATTGCGTGCAACACGAGCCCACCATCCCACCGACGATGACCGAGCGCGAGGTCATGCTGCGTCTGGCTACTTACAACCTGCTCTCTGTGGCGATCGTTGATGCCGGCAACCACTTGCTCGGTGCAATCACGGTGGACGACGTGCTTGATCGGGCCCTGCCGGGTGACTGGCGTCGTACACAGCTCAGCCCCAGCATCGCGCATCATCCCACATCGCGTGCACACGCTCAACCCGTCACCGGGAGCACGTCGTGAAACGCCGCGAAGACCTCGCCAATCCGCGCTACCGCCGCAAGTTGAACATGCCGTACGAACGCGGCGCATTCGGGCGATTCTCCGAAGCTGTCGCGCGCAACCTCGGCACTGCGCGGTTCTTGGTGGTGCAGACGTTCCTCGTCATCGTGTGGATCACCATCAACGTGGTGTCCATCACGTTGCAGTGGGATCCCTACCCCTTCATTTTGTTGAACCTCATGTTCTCCGTGCAGGCCGCGTATGCAGCACCGCTCATTTTGTTGGCACAGAACCGGCAGGAAGATCGCGACCGTCAAGCCCTCGAGAACGACCGCGCAGTTGCGACGCGCACGCAAGAGAACGCCGAGTATCTCGCCCGCGAATTGGCTGGTGTGCGTCTTGCACTCTCCAATACGGTGACATCAACTGAACTGCGCGAGAGTATCGACGCGCTCAACGAGCGGCTGGATCAACTACTCGCGCAGATGCCACCCAGCGCACGGCACGAAGCGTCGCCGCACTGAACTCGTCGGGTTTACCGACGTTCACGAAGTGATCACCATCAAGTGGCACCACGTGTGCCCGGGTGGCCTCGGCAAGTGCGCGCTGTTTACGTGGGGCGACGAGTTGATCCTTCGTCGTCAACACCACACTGACGGGGATGCCCAGTGTGCCAACGAACGGTCGCGCATCGAACTTGGAGATTGCGCGACCCGCCTGCGCCATGTGCCACGGGTCGTTACGACGCCACTCCGACAGCATCCACCCGAGGTGCCGACGCAGCGGATGACGACGTGTCACACGTTTCGCAAACACAAACCGGGTCGTGCTCGGTCGGATGAAACGACGCGTAATCGGCCCGAAGGCTCGTGAGATGTGAAACCGCGCACGCTCACGACTCGTAGCGCGCCACTCCATCGCAGTTGCTTGTAGAACGAGCCCCGCGACAAGTTGGGGGTGGCGGCGGGCCAGCAACATCGCGATCGGGCCGCCCATCGAGTAGCCGACGGCCACCACCGATGTGCTGCCAAGTGCCGCACACACTGCCGCTGCGTCGTCGGCGCAATCTTCCAGCGTGAAGTCGACGTCGGGTCGTAAGCCTCGGCCATGCCCGCGATGATCGATGCCGATCACCGATGTGTGGCGGCTCAATTCTTCGTAGGCGGTGAAGAAGTTGAGGTCGCTTGACGCAGTCCATCCGTGCAACAACAACACGACCGGTGCGTTCGGGTCGGCGTGTTGGTGGTGTCGTACGAAGAATTCACCACGCCCAGGCACGACTACGACCCGACCGGGCAGCAAGAACGGGGGCTCGATGTCGTATCGCATCTCAGTGCAACGCCGATCCGATGAACTCATGCAGATGCACACCACTCGACACGATTTCATCGATGAGGGTGTCATTCGGCGACTCGTCGTCGCCGAGCACCCGCACGCCGCTGGCAAACCCGCCGGCAACCACTTGTCGGGCCGTCGTGGCGGCAATCTTGCCGGCCACCGACGCAACACGATC
>VGBY01000156.1 GCA_016870295.1 Actinomycetota bacterium | reverse complement strand
CTCCCGCGGTTGCTCCCGCACCGGATTTCGCCCCGGGTGCCGTGCACGTCGTGGTGCGCAACCTGCACGAGGGCTTCGCCCTTCCCGATGCACGAGTACTCGTAGCAACCGAAGCGGAAGTCACCGGTCGGCGCAGCACTCGACGACGACGCCCGCGACGCCGCGGTGCCGCGATGATGTTCGAAGACCTGAAAGCGGGCGACTTCATCGTGCACGACGTGCACGGCATCGGAGTGTTCGAAGGCATGGCGCGACGCAAACTCGACGGCGTTGAGCGCGACTTCCTGCAGTTGCGATATGCCGATGGCAACCTGTTCATGCTCAGCGACCAGATCGACTTCGTGCGCCAATACGTGGGCGGCGATGCGCCGACACTCAACAAGATGGGCGGTGCCGACTTCGCGCGAGTGAAGCAGCGCGTGCGCAACGACCTGCGCGTGATCGCCCAAGAACTCGTCGTCTTGTACCAACGACGCCTGCACACACCCGGTCACGCGTTTTCACCCGACACCACGTGGCAGGGCGAGATGGAAGCCGCGTTCCCCTACGTCGAAACGCCCGACCAGATGCAGGCGATCGTCGAAGTGAAAGCCGACATGGAAAGGCCCGCCCCGATGGATCGCCTGGTCTGCGGCGATGTCGGGTTCGGCAAGACGGAGGTGGCGTTGCGCGCCGTCTTCAAATGTGTGCAGGAGGGCAAACAGGCCGCCGTGCTCGTGCCGACCACGCTGCTTGCATCACAGCACATGAACACGTTCGGCGAACGATTCAAGCCGTACCCGATCAAAGTGGAGATGCTGTCGCGGTTCGTCTCGTCCGGCAAGGCACGACGAATTCTGAAAGGGCTCGCGAGTGGTGAGATCGATGTCGTCATCGGCACACATCGCCTCCTGCAAGAAGGAGTGCGGTTCAAGAATCTGGGTCTCTTGGTGGTCGACGAAGAACAGCGCTTCGGCGTGCAACACAAGGAGTCGATCAAGATGTTGCGCACCAACGTGGACGTGCTCACCATGTCGGCGACGCCGATACCGCGCACGTTGGAGATGAGCCTCGTCGGCATTCGCGACATGTCGCTCTTGAACACCCCGCCCGCCGACCGTCAGCCGATTCGCACGTATGTGACTGCATACGACAACCGCGTAGCGGCAGAAGCGATCCGTCGCGAATTGCTGCGTGACGGGCAAGTGTTCTGGGTGCACAACCGCGTGGAGACGATCGAGGAGCGCGCCGAGGAATTGCGTCGCCTCGTGCCCGAGGCACGCATCACGTTTGCGCATGGCCAGATGGATGAAACCTTGCTCGAGCGTTCGGTCATCGACTTCTGGGACGGCAAGTTCGACGTGCTCGTCTGTACCACGATCATCGAGAGCGGCATCGACATGCCGGCGGTGAACACGCTCGTGGTCGAGGATGCCCAGCGACTTGGGCTTGGCCAGTTGCACCAACTACGCGGTCGCGTCGGGCGGGCCGGCCAACAGGCGTACGCATTCCTCTTTCATCCGCGCGACCAGGTGCTCACCGAGATTGCTTACGAACGCCTGAAGACGATCGGCGAGTCAACCGACCTCGGCAGCGGCTACAAGATTGCACGACGCGACCTCGAGTTGCGCGGCGCGGGCAGCCTGCTCGGCGAACAACAGAGTGGTCGAATTGCCGCGGTCGGCTACGACCTCTATTGCCAGATGGTGAGCGAGTCGGTGGCAGAGATGAAGGGTGATGCGCCGCCGTCACCACTTGAATTGAAGATCGACCTGCTCGTCGATGCCTACTTGCCACACGACTATGTCGACAGCGAAGAACTGCGACTTGATGCATACCGCAAACTGGCACTCGTCATCGATGATGAAGGACTTGCCGAATTGCACGATGAATGGGTAGACCGTTTCGGCCCACTGCCCGCCGCGGCAAAGGCCCTGTTGCGGATCGGACAGTTGCGTGTGCAGTGTCACGGCGCCGGACTCAGCCGTGTGGTCGTGCAGGATTCTGCGGTACGACTCTTCCCCGTGCAGTTCGACCGGGTTGCCGAGCAACGTGCGCAATCAGTCGCGCCAGCGAGTTCGTACGACCGCGAGGCACAGACACTGCGCATCGACGTGCCGCGCGGCGAGGGTGCCGTCGAGTTTCTCATTCGCACGATGCCCGCGAT
>VGBY01000155.1 GCA_016870295.1 Actinomycetota bacterium | reverse complement strand
TTGCATCGAGCGAGGTTCGAGCCGTATCGAATGCCACCATCACCACTTCGGTGTGACCGGTGAGGCCGCTGCAGGTTTCTTCGTACGTCGGGTTTTCGGTGTACCCGCCCGCATAACCAACCGACGTCGAGAACACGCCGTCGGCCTGCCAGAACTTTCGCTCGGCACCCCAGAAGCAACCCATGCCGACGACCAATGTTTCGACTCCGGTGGGCCATGGCCCGACGAGCGGTGCACCGTTCATGAAGTGCTTGGTTGGTACTCGCATCTTCTCTTTTCGGCCAGGCAACGCATCAGCCGGTGACACCATCGCCACATTTTTACGAAACAACATGCCCCGAATCTACGGGCATCAGCTAGGTGAACGCCGTGTGCCTTCGGCTACTCGCGTGCCTGTGCCATCTCGTAACTGATGATCGTGGCAGCCATCGCCACGTTGAGGCTCTCGGCTCGACCAGCGTGGTCGACGCGAATCCAGCCATCGACGCTCGATGCATTCGCAGAGTCCACGCCGTGTGCCTCGCTCCCCAACACCACGCACACTGCCCCGCTGAGATCCGCGTCGCTCAACGACTGCGAGCCAGGCTGTTCGTGCGACGACGTCGCCAACACGCGGTAGCCGAGGACCTTCACTTCCGCCAGAGTCACACTCTCCACCACTGGCACGTGAAACAGGGCTCCGGCTGATGCCCGCACCACCTTGGGGTTGAACGCATCGACGCTGCCCGAGCCGAGCACCACTCCGGCCGCACCCATCGCTTCCGCACTGCGCAGGATGGTGCCGAGATTGCCGGGATCGCTCACCGCATCGAGAAACACCACCCACGGGGCAGCACCCACGACATCGAGCTCGAGCCGCGCCAACGACGTCGTTCGACGTGACACGAGCGCCATGTTCGGCTGTGGCGACTCGGTCGACGCCACACGCTCGAGCACACCGGCGCCGAGTACGAACTCTTCGGCATCGCAACCGGTCACGGGCGTGGCATCAGCCGTGCGATACTGCGCGAGCACGTCCCACCCACCACGGACGGCTTCGGCAATCAGCACCGCACCTTCGACGACGAACAACCCCTCTTCAACGCGAGCAGATCGTCGCGCCAGCAGCCGACGAAGTTGTTGAACCCGCTGGTGTGAAAACCCCAGCGTCTCGTTCAGGCGAGCGCCGCCTTGGCGGTGTCGACGAGCTTCTTGAACGTGTCGGCATCACTGACTGCGATGTCAGCGAGCACCTTGCGGTCGACTTCGACGCCGGCCTTGTTCAGCCCGTCGATGAAACGGCTGTACGACATGTCGTGCACGCGACAACCAGCGTTGATGCGCTGGATCCACAAACTGCGGAACTCGCCCTTCTTGGCGCGGCGGTCGCGGAACGCGTACTGCCCGGCGTGGAGGACTGCTTCGTTGGCGGAGCGGAACGTGCGGCTGCGATCGCCGAAGTATCCCTTCGCTTTCTTGAGGATTGCCTTGTGCTTCTTCTTGGCGTGTACGCCGCGCTTCACTCGTGCCATGGTGTGGGCTCCTTGTCGTTGGTGGCTGTGTTAGGTGGAAGTGATGGTTTAGCGCTCGGCGAGCAAACGCTTGATCTTGCGCGCGTCACCCGAGTGCACATCGACGGTGCCGTCGAGGCGGCGCGTGCGGGTGGACGGCTTGTTCTCGAACAGGTGCTGGCGCATGGCCTGCTGACGGCGCAGTTTGCCCTTCCCGGTCTTGCGGAAGCGCTTCTTGGCGGTCTTTGATGTCTTCATCTTTGGCATTGCTGGCTCCTGTCTCGTGGTGTTCGGGTTATGCGGTCTTGCTGTTCGGATTCGTCGAGTTGGATGGGGCGGGTTTGGCGGCTGGCTTCTTGGCGTTGGCGGCGGCCTTCTTGTCTGGCGAGAGCACCATCGTCATACTGCGTCCGTCGAGTCGCGCCTCGGTGTCGACTCTCGCGATGGGCCCGAGTTGTTCGAGCACTTCGTCGAGAACCTTCTTGCCGAGTTCCGGGTGCGCCATTTCGCGCCCGCGGAACTGGAGCGACACCTTCACCTTGTGTCCCTCTTCGAGGAACTCAAGCATGTGCCGAACCTTCGTGTCGAAGTCACCCTTGCCGATCTTTGGTCGGAACTTCACTTCTTTCGTCGTGATCTGGATGGTCTTCTTGCGCGATTCCTTCAGACGTTGGGCTTCC
>VGBY01000154.1 GCA_016870295.1 Actinomycetota bacterium | reverse complement strand
ACGTATGCCGGTGTGTTTGCCGACTTCGTCGAAGAACTCGTTCGCTAACCACGCAGCGATAGCGGCGCGGTTTCGTTGATGCCTTCAACTGCCGACACATCGCCGACGCTCGGCAAGATGCTGCTACGCGGCATCGTGCGTTGCTGCCCGCACTGCGGCAACCGCCATGCGTTCTTCACGAAGTGGTTCGTGCGCCGCGAACGCTGTGCCGGGTGCGGTCTGCGCTGGGAACGCAACTACGAGGGTTTCATGCTTGGCGCCATGGCAGTGAGTTTCATCACCACCGGTGAGGCGCTGCTCATCACGATGCTGATCGGTGTGGCCAGCACGTATCCCGAGGTACCGCTCGTGCCAGTGCTCGGCAGCACCGTGGCAGTTACCGTGCTGGTCGGGGTGTTCGGCTACCCGATTTCGTACACGCTGTGGCAGGCCGTCGACTTGTACCTGCGACCGGTCAGTGAAGACGATGGGGAAATGCATGCCCGCACGATCCTGAGCGACGCGCCACAGCAGGCGGCCGAGGCCGAGGGCGAAGGCCAGGGCGAGGGGCGCTAAGGCCGCCCATGTCTTGTGGCCGAGGTCGGCCCACTGGCCCAGGCGCCGCTCGCCCAGCCGCCCTGAGCCGCCCACCAGAGCACCCCAACCGGGCCCATCCCGATCCGGCCCATCGTGCCCAAAAACAGCGGTAGGGTGCTTGACCGAACACCTGTTCGTAGGTAAGGTCGAAGCAGTTCGCGGTCGCTGGTGCACACAGCTCTTCGAATGCATATCGCTACAACGCTTATCACGTGACACCCGATCCCTACGGTGTCACGTTCCCCCCAACAACAACGCAATACCAACGAAAGGACACCAGCAATGACCATCGAAAAGAAGGCTGACAAGACCAGCGACAAGCCGTCAGACAAGATCGTTGAGAGGCCCTCGGCGCGACCCGGAAAGCCCGCCGCCGACCCCGAGCGCGCCCGCGCCACCGAGCGCGCCAAAGCCCTCGAGGCGGCCCTCGGCCAGATCGACAAGCAATTCGGTGCCGGCTCGGTCATGCGCATGGGTGAGAAAGAAGCCATGGCGATTGAGGCCATCTCCACCGGTGCATTGCCGCTCGATATCGCACTCGGCGTTGGCGGCGTGCCACGCGGCCGTGTGGTCGAAATCTTCGGCCCCGAGTCGTCGGGTAAGTCCACACTGGCGATGCACATCGTTGCCGAAGCCCAGCGCAACGGCGGCATCTGCGCCTACGTCGACGCCGAGCACGCGCTCGACCCGGTGTACGCCGCAGCGATCGGTGTCGACACCGACAACCTGCTCATCTCGCAACCCGACACCGGTGAACAAGCGCTGGAGATCGTCGACATGCTCGTTCGTTCGAGTGCAATCGACGTCATCGTCATCGACTCGGTGGCGGCCCTCACGCCGCGCGCCGAAATCGAAGGCGAGATGGGCGACAGCCACGTCGGTCTGCAGGCGCGCTTGATGAGCCAGGCCTTGCGCAAGCTCACCGCCAACCTCAACAAGTCGAATACCATCGCCATCTTCATCAACCAGTTGCGCGAGAAGATCGGCGTCATGTTCGGCTCGCCAGAAACCACGCCTGGCGGTCGTGCGCTCAAGTTCTACTCGTCGGTGCGTCTCGACATTCGCCGTATCGAGTCGATCAAGGACGGCGCCGAAGTCGTCGGTGCACGCACTCGCGTGAAGGTCGTGAAGAACAAGGTGGCCCCGCCGTTCCGTCAGGCCGAGTTCGACATCACCTACGGCAAGGGCATCAGCCGAGAAGGTGCGGTGCTCGACCTCGCGGTCGAATTGGGCATCGCGAAGAAGTCCGGCGCATGGTTCACCTACGACGGTGAGCAGCTCGGTCAGGGTCGCGAGAACTCCAAGCAGTTCCTCATCGAGAACCCCGACGTGATGATGCAGATGGCCGAGCGTGTTCGCGAAAAGGCGATGGCACGCAACGAGGCCGCTGCCGATGCCGGCGGGTTCAGCAAGGACGACGAGGAACCGATCGACCTCGAGTAGTCGCACACGCGACCGCTCCGCGTCGCATTTTCGACTTCTTGTAGATACATGACGGGCCGTCGGCGAAGTGTCGGCGGCCCGCATCAGTAGCCTTCAACGTGTTGTGACACGTCGTTATGTGGTGCGCACGTTCGGCTGTCAAATGAACGAGCACGACTCCGAGCGCATCAGCGGCTTGCTCGAACACGACGGGCTTGA
>VGBY01000153.1 GCA_016870295.1 Actinomycetota bacterium | reverse complement strand
AGCGCGTATCCGCGGTACACGTCGCCGTGCAAGAACTTGAGTGCCGGTGGCATCTGGTGGTCGATTTCCAGCACCGTCGTGACCCCGAGCAGGACGAGGAAGCCGAAGTAGATCATCGAGTGCATGAGCCCCGCCGCCGAGTCGCGCAGCAGCGTGCGCATGTACACCCCGGCGCGGAAGTCGGCGAGGCGCCGCTTGACGTTCTTGCGTGTGGTGCGTCGATCATCGGGTGCGCCGCGCTCCCAGTTGCGGATGCGGTCGGCAAATCGCAGCGAGCCCCAAATGAGCATCACCGGGATAACCGTGTAGAACGCGATCTTGAGCGGCCCCGGAATTCCGCCGAACACCGTGCGATGCACGGGGGAGTCGCTTTCCCAGCCGGTGATTGCCGGCACGATGCCCGACACCAGCGTGAACACACCAATGCCGCAGCCGAGGATGATCGACAGTTGGTACGGCTTCAGCCGCTTCGAACGCGTTGTCGTCGTCGCCTCGCCGTGCATAACGCAAGTAACGCTAGTTGTGCGGGGAAGAATCCCGTCTGCTCAGTTGCAGAATGCCCAGTGCGCGTGCGTTCAGCTGACGACGGCGCGGTCGAGTTCGCGCACGCGTGACGCAAGCGTCGACAACAGTTTGTGCGAAAGCACCGGCACGTCGCTCAACACGCCATGAAAGTGGCGCTGGCTGATGACGAGCACTTCGCAATCGGTGTCGCACGTGACGGTGGCGGTGCGAGGGCCATGGTCGAGCAGGGCGAGCTCGCCGACCATCGAACCAGCGCCAATCGACGCGAGTTTCTTGCCGTTGCGGCGCACCGAGGCCTTGCCCTTCAGGATGATGAAGGCTTCGCGGCCGGGTTGACCTTGTTCGATCAACACCTTGCCCGACTTGAACGAGACCTCGTCGGCGACCTTGACGATGCGGGTGAGATCCTTCTTCGAGCATGAGTTAAACAGTGGAACGTGATGCAGTGTGGTGAGGGGATTGGCGTTGCGTGGCATGTCATCACGGTACGCAGCGATTCGTGCAAAGATGCACAAAACGGCGGTGAAGGTTGTCTCAGGTTCCTGCTTGTGATGCGACGGCGTTGGTTGCCGCAGCAATGGCCGCGGCGTCCCCGAGGTATGCGACGTTCGCCACACGCAATTCGTATTGCGCGCGATCCTCGACGGTCGGAACATGAAAGCGGTACATCCGTGGCACACCCGTCGGAATGTTCATCTCGGCGATGTCGTCGGCACTGATTGTTTCGAGGTGCATCGCGAGTGCGCGCAGTGAGTTGCCGTGTGCAACGACGAGCACGTTATCGCCGGCGGTAATGCGCGGCACGAGCAACTCACGCCAGAACGGCATTACGCGCGCAACGACATCCCGCAAACATTCCGTGGCCGGCAAGAGTGCTCCATCGATGTGGGCATATCGCGGATCGTTCGCGGGGTGTTCGGGGCTCGTGCGATCCACCGCTGGTGGTGGTACGTCGAAACTCCGTCGCCAGATCTTGGTCTGCTCGGCACCGTGCAGACGAGTGGTCTCTTTCTTGTCGAGGCCCTGCAGTGCGCCATAATGTCGCTCGTTGAGTCGCCAGTCGGTGTGAATCGGTACGTCACCTTGCCCCAGTGTGGCGAGTGCCCGCCGGTTGGTCTCGATTGCCCGTGACAAGAGTGATGTGAACACCACATCGAAGCGCAGGCCGGCATCGCGAAGTGTGCGACCAGCAGCGTCGGCCTCGGCCTCACCCTTGGTGCTGAGCGGCACATCGTGCCAACCCGTGAAGAGATTGAGTTCGTTCCAGGTGCTCTGCCCGTGGCGCAGCACGACGAGCGTGCCAGGGGTGGTTTGCGTTGCCGCGCTCACGCCGCAAGGCTAGAGCGCAGGGATTCAAGGGAGACCGGCACATCGTGAGTAACGCACCTGCACCCGATGTGGTGGTCGTTGGTTCGGCGAATCTCGATCTCGTCGCGCTCGCGCAGCGGCTGCCGCATCCGGGTGAGACCGTTTCGGCCCACGATTACTTCGAAGTGTGCGGCGGAAAGGGTGCGAACCAGGCGATTGCCGCAGCACGCGCCGGAGCAAACACTGCCTTCATTGGTGCAGTCGGGCGTGATTCGGCGGGCGACACGTTGCGCGATGCATTCGTTGCCGATCGCGTCGACGTGACGCACCTGCACATCGTCGAGCAGCCGACGGGTCGGGCGCTCATTGGCGTGTCTGACGATGCCGAGAACCTCATCATCGT
>VGBY01000152.1 GCA_016870295.1 Actinomycetota bacterium | reverse complement strand
CTGTGTCGAACGCGAGACCGAGCTTCAGATCGGTGCCTTCGCACGGGTCCGTCGCTTCTTCAGTAACTTCTTCGGCCGCTGCTTCGGTGTCTTCGGTGACTTCTTCGGCTGCGTCGTCGCTACCGCAAGCGCTGGCGATCAGCGCGAAAGCGGCAAGAGCGAGCGCAGCGGACTTGAGTCCCTTGTGCTTTCTCATTGGTTGGTTTCTCCTCCTCGTGCAGCGGGTGCCACACGTGTTTGTTGATGGGCGAGAGCATAGCCCACCGGGGTGAGGCGCTACCAACTGCCCCAGCAACCCTGCGCCAAGCCCCAACGAGGGCGCGCGTACCTACCAGGTGTCAATCATTGGGCGTTTTTTGCCGACCCGGCATGCGACGGGGGCGCAAGCTTGCAGAGTCGCAGCGATGCGCGCGGGAGTGTCGGCCGGGTCGATCACATCGTCAATCTCAATGTGCATCGCCATGTTGAGGGCCGAGCCTTGCTCATAGGCCGCCGCAATGAGCCGCTCTTCAAGTTCCGCCCGGGCGGCGGCATCCGGCGCGGCATCGAGTTCCTTTCGGTAGCCGAGGCGCACCGCCCCCTCGAGACCCATGCCACCGAACTCCCCCGTTGGCCAAGCGAACGTGGTGGTGGCGGCGTGAAAACTTCCGGCGGCCATCGCTTGCGCGCCAAGACCGTAACCCTTGCGCACCACCACCGTGATCCACGGCACCGTGAGACTCGCCGCGGTGACGAAGAGCCGCGCGAAGTGCCGCACTTGGGCGGAAGTCTCCGCCTCGGGCCCCACCATGAAGCCGGGCGTGTCGCACAACGAGATGATCGGCAGGTCGAAGGCGTCGCACAACTGAATGAATCGTGCGAACTTGTCGGCGGCGTCAGCATCGATTGCCCCGCCGAGATGGGCCGGCACGTTGGCAACGACACCGACCGCACGACCATGAATCCTGGCGAGTGTGGTGATGGCACCCGCAGCGAAGTCCCGCCGTAACTCGAGTTGTGAATCGTCGTCGACGAGTACATTCACGACTGCGCGCATGTCGTACACCCGAGTGCGCTGCTCGGGGATTACGTCGCGAAGCTCGGCACGTGGCGCAGTCGTCGCACGGTTCACCGATGATGCATCGCGTGGCCCGGTGCTGAGTGCCCCTGCCGTGATCAGGGCCAGGTAACGCTTGGCGGTGCTGGTTGCTGCTGTTTCATCTGCCACTACGACATCGATAACCCCGTTTGCTCGCTGCGTAGCTACTGGGCCGATGTCGGTGGGTAACACCTTGCCTAATCCACCGCCCTCGATCATCGCCGGACCGGCCATCCCGATGTTCGCAGTCTCCGTGGCGATGATGACGTCGCAACAACCGAGCAAAGCTGCGTTACCCGCGAAGCAATATCCAGCGACGATGCCGACCAACGGCACGAGCCCACTCAGGCGAGCGAATGACGCAAACGATCGCACATCAAGCCCAGCCACTCCGGGCGCGTCAACGTCGCCGGGTCGACCTCCGCCACCTTCGGCGAACAACACCACGGGCAGTCGCTCGCGCTCGACCACCTCGAGTATGCGGTCGGTCTTGCGGTGGTTGACGAACCCCTGCGTTCCGGCGAGCACGGTGTAGTCGTAGGCGAGCACCGCGCAACGCAGACCATCGACGAGCCCAATCCCCGTGATGAGTCCGTCGGCTGGCGTGTTGTCGATGAGGTCGTGTATGTCGCGACGACGACGTTGCGCTGCAACGGCAAACCCGCCGTACTCAACGAAGGTGCCTTCGTCGAAGAGGTCGGCGATGTTCTCACGCACGGTGCGCATGCCGCGTTCATGTCGCTTTGCTGCCGCACCCGGACGAGCAACGTCGTCGAGTTTTTCCTTGCGCTCACGTAACTGGGTGAGAGGAGTGTGTTTGGTGATTCGTACCTCGAAGAGTGCGTCACCCTCCGCCACCTTGTCACCGGCGCGCACGACAACTACTTCGACAACGAGGTCGGCGTCGGCGAGCACCGGGTGCTCCATCTTCATCGACTCGATGACGCAGAGTTCGGCGCCACGTGACACCGAGTCGCCCGCGGCAACGCGCACCGACACGACGGTGCCGATGAGCGGAGACGTGATGTGCGCCATGTGGGCCAGGTAGGGATCGAACCTACGACCAAGGGATTATGAGTCCCCTGCTCTGACCACTGAGCTACTGGCCCCGGTGGAATTTGTGGCTCCGGGGGTGGGGCTCGAACCCACGGCCGACGGATTA
>VGBY01000151.1 GCA_016870295.1 Actinomycetota bacterium | reverse complement strand
CACCGCGAGCGCATCGCACTCAGACCCGCCCCGCGTGCTCGAAGTGCGCGGCGAGGTGTACATGTCGAAGGCCGCCTTCGAGCGACTGCGCACCGCAAAACTGCGTGACAACGAAGCGCGCGTGGCCGCCGGCAAGAAGCCGCAACCCGTGCCGGCGAATCCGCGCAACGCCGGTGCCGGCAGCCTTCGTCAGAAAGACCCGGCCATCACCGCCACTCGGGAGTTGTCGTTTTGGGCCTATCAACTCGGCGAAGTGGATGGCGCTCCGGCATTCACCTCGCATCACGACACCCTCGACTTTCTCGCTGCTGGCGGGTTCCCGATCAACCCGGAGGTGCGCATCGTCGACTCGCTCGACGAAGTGGTGAAGTTCTGCGCCACGTGGCAGGCGAATCGCAACGACCTGCCGTACATCATCGACGGCGTGGTGGTGAAGGTCGACGATCTCGCACAGCGTGAGCGACTCGGCTACACCGCGAAGGCCCCGCGCTGGGCGATTGCCGTCAAGTTTCCACCCGAAGAACGCACCACGCTGCTGCGCGACATCATGGTGTCGATCGGTCGCACCGGACGCGCCACGCCCTTCGCCGTGCTCGAGCCCGTCGTGGTCGCGGGCAGCACGGTATCGATGTCGACGCTGCACAACCGCGAACAAGTGCAACTGAAGGATGTGCGACCCGGCGACACCGTGATCGTGCGCAAGGCTGGTGACGTCATCCCCGAAGTAGTGGGGCCGGTGTTGTCGCTGCGCCCGAAGAACTCCAAACCATGGAAGTTTCCGACGAAGTGTCCGTGTGATCTGCGCTCCACGTTGGTGCAGGCGAGTGACGAAGCCGATACACGTTGCGTGGAGCCCGATTGCCCGCACCAGCGTGACCAGAAAATCATTCACTTCACCTCCCGCGTCGGCATGGACATCGAGGGCTTCGGTGAAAAGACCGTCTACAAACTGAGCGACGCGGGTGTTATCGAAGACGTCGGCGACATCTATTCGCTTACCGCGGAAGCGTTGCTCGCCCAAGGTTTCGGCGAAGGTCAGACGGCAAATCTGCTCAAATCGATTGACGGGTCACGCGCTCGACCGCTCGAGAAGTTGCTCGTTGCACTCGGCATCAAACACCTTGGGCCGGCCGCGTCGGAGTCGTTGGCGCGACGATTCGGCTCGCTCGATGCCATCGCCCAGGCCAACGCCGAAGAGTTGTCGGCCATTGATGGTGTCGGCGGGGTGATTGCCGAATCGGTCGCCACCTGGTTTGCGACCAAGCAGAACAAGTCGCTCATCAACAAACTGCGCAAGGGCGGCGTTCAGTTCGACAACGTGGTCGTGGTCGACGCACCGCCGACACTCGCTGGCAAAACTGTGGTCGTCACCGGCACGCTGGAACGGTTTGGGCGCGAAGAGGCACAGCGTGCAATCAAGGATCGTGGTGGCAAGAGCGCCAGCAGCGTCAGCGCCAAGACGTTTGCGTTGGTGGTCGGCAACGAACCAGGTGCGGCGAAAGTGAAGAAGGCAACCGATCTCGGCGTGCCGCAGATCGACGAGCGCGCTTTTGAGCGGCTGTTGGAAACTGGTCAGTTGTCGTAGCGGCAACTAGTCGGTGATGAACCGCCACTGGTAGGTGCGGAACTTGGCCGGGCCCTCGAGAATCTTCCAGTAGCGCACGATGGCAACATGTTCGCCCTGCGTGAATGATTCGATGAGTGCGCCGGGCTGCGGCTGAAAGCTCACCACGTTGTTGCCGGGGTCGAACACCGCGGTCGCGGGAAGTTCCACCTGGGCACCTGGGGCCGGTTGCGCACCCGACGAACTCAGTTCGTCGAGTCGAGTCACCGGAATCTCGATGCCATCGATGTTCAATGATGCTTCGTAGCCCTCGGCGAAGTCGATGATGATTTGTGATTGACGCAACACGCGGTCGCCGTCTGCGGGTGACATGCGTTCGATTGCTTCCGGAAACTCGCGAGTCTCTTCGCCGGTGATGCCACTCGCAAAACCGAACAGGATGAGCACGAGCCCGAGCGCGATGCCCACACTCACGATCACCCGTGTGCGGTCGATGGGCTTCGGCATGCCTCCATTGTCGCAGCATCAGGCGACGACCACCACCGTGTGCACGGCTAGTTTGGTTCAGTCAATGAGCGACCGGGATGAGTTAGCCGGCGCGATCGTCGCTGCTCGGTACCGCCTCGACGCTCTGCGCAAGGGCGGTGCCGATTCCACCAGCGTGTACGAGGCCACCGACCTGCGTGGTAGCCGCTCGGTGGTCGTGCGCCT
>VGBY01000150.1 GCA_016870295.1 Actinomycetota bacterium | reverse complement strand
CTGGACGGTGTCGTACGTGAGGCGATGTTCGACGCGAAGAACGCCGGACGATCATGAGACCGACGACCAGCGCTCGCACGCGCACCGTACACCCCGCGACACCAACCAGCGCGCTTCGGCTCTACGGTCGTCGCGTGATGTTGCGTGCGCTCGTCGGCGATGACTTCGAGATGTTCAGTGAAGTGCGCACCCGCAACGGCGCCTGGCTCACCGACTGGGAGCCCATTCGACCCAGCGCAATGGCCGACCCTGCGGTGAACTTCGAGTCATTCAGCCGTCGCTGTGAGTTGCGCGACCGCGAACGCGGCGCCGGCAATGCCTACACGTTCGGCGTCTTCGTCGACTCCGTCTTGTGCGGCGAGATCAACCTGAATGGTGTGTCGCGTGGCTCGATGCAGTCAGCAACCATCGGCTACTGGATTGATCGCGCCAGGGCGGGTCACGGCTACGTCCCCGAAGCAGTCGTCGTGCTCACCCGCTACGCCTTCGAGCAACTGCGATTGCACCGCTTGGAAATCTGCATCATCCCCCGCAACGAAAACAGCCTGCGTGTCGTGCAAAAACTTGCCTGGCGCCACGAAGGTCGCGCCGAACGCTTCTTGGAGATCAACGGAGTATGGGAAGACCACGACCGCTTCGGCTTCACCGCCGAAGAGTGGGAAGCGCGTGCCGAAGAACTCTCGCGCGCCTGGCTTTAGCGCTTCGAGATTTTTGCTTGTAGCGCCGCAAGGCGCTCGCGAAACCACGGCTGACGAGTCGACCACACCTGCGGGCCTAGTTCGAACTCCACTGCTTCGGCATGCGATGGCACCGCACCGATCGCGCGAATCGTCTTTTTGATCTCGACGAGCAATTCCTTCGGCGCGTCGGCAGCCTTCGCGGCCACCTCACGGGCCGTAACGAGCAACTTGTCGTCGGCAACGCACTTCCACACCAGACCAGCGCGTAACGCGGCCTCGCCGTCGAGTACTTCGCCAAAGGCGACGGTGGCCATCGTCGTTTGCATGCCTGCGATGCGCAGTTGCATCCACGTATTGCCACCACCGGGGTGCAGGCCCAACTGTAAGAACCGCGAATCGAACTTGGCGCTTTCGCCGGCAATCCGCAGGTCGCAGCCGAGCGCCAGGTTCATGCCGGCGCCGACCGCGGCTCCATTGACGGCGGCAATCGTCAATAGTGGACTGCGGGCGATGCGCAGGAATCCTTCGTAAATGCCGAGCAATGATTCGCGCGTGGCCTCCGCCAGATTGCCGAGGTTCGCCCCGGCGCAAAATGCGGGCGGTGCGCCCGTAACGATCACGACGCGCACATTGGGGTCGGCCTCAGCGTCATCCATCACGCGCACGATGTCGGCGACCATTTCGGCGGTCATCGAGTTGCGTTCTTGCGGATTGCTCAACGTCAACGTGGCGATGCCACCGCTGACGTCGTAGTTCACCATCGCCACGAGCACGATTCTCGCACACTTGTAGCGTGAACTCGTGCTCGACCATGTGTTCACCGATGCCATCGGTGCACTGCGTGATGCGTTCACCAACGCGTTTCTCGAGCGCCAGGCCTTCGAAGAACACCTGCACAGCGATGTGCTGCTGGGCGATCTCGTCTGGGCCACTAGTTATGGCCTGCCCGGCGAGGGTCAACCACCGCGCGTGGTGGCGCACATCACCTTCACCTGGCCGTCGTGGAGCCAGGCGACGTATCGCGCATGGTATGTGGAAGAGATTTACCACGAAGCTCCAGTGATCGAGATGGAGATCGTGTTTCGTGTGCAGCGACTCGTGTCGCCGGTTGATGCGGCGAAGATCGCCGGGGTCGCGCCACTCACCAGTCCGCGACTCGGCAGCCAGCAACTCACGCGCGAGAGCATCAGCAGCGAGACGATTTCGGCGACCGACACCACACGCCCCACCGACCATGCGGCGGAAGTCGTGTACCACGGTGCCTACGAGTTGGCCGAAGCGACGCTTGCTGACGGCACCAACAAACTGCTCGACGAGCACTTTGGTTCGCTCGGTGGATGGGTGGCATCTACCTTGGTGAAACTCGGCGACCTGCAGTTGACGTATCACCCCGCTGACGACGACAAGTAGAGCCGGCCCGAACCGAAACGAGCTGAGCCGATGTGGCCCGAGATCAGACGCAACTAGCGCAGGTCGTCGGGTAACAGTGACGCGAGTTGCACCTGCGGCCGCGGCCCCATGTGCATGATCACTTCGGCGGCACAGATCGTGGCGATCTCCGCCGACTGCTCCAATGTCTTGCCGTGCGTGATGCCGTAGAGAAACCCGGCGGCAAA
>VGBY01000149.1 GCA_016870295.1 Actinomycetota bacterium | reverse complement strand
ACGCTGCCCGCCACATAACGCGGTCGGCCGTCTCCCTCGAAGGAGTTTGCAACTTCGCGGGCGATGCGCGCGGCGGCGAGCGTGATCTCATACGCACGGTCACTGATGCCGTACTCGGTGAGCACGGTGCCGAACGACCCGAACGTTGCGGTTTCGAGCGCATCGACGCCGACCTTCAGGAAGTCCTCGTGCATCGTGGCGATGAGGTCGGGTCGCGTGACCGCCAACAATTCGTTGCAGCCCTCGAGGTGTTGCCCGCCGAAATCGTCGGCGGTGAGGTTCTTGTCTTGTACGTAGGTGCCGAAGGCGCCGTCGAACACGACGACGCGGTCGTTCACCGTCTCGAGATAACCCGGTCTTTTGCGAGCTTGCATCGTCTCTCTCAGGCTAAGACAAGTAGCGTCGGATGCTCATGACGCGAGAAAAGGTGTACACCCGTGCTGGTGACGATGGCACGACGGGGCTCTTTTACGGCGGTCGTGTGGCAAAAGACTCAGCGTTGCCGCGCGCCTATGGCGCAGTCGATGAGGCGCAAGCGGTGCTCGGCCTGGTGCGTGCCGAACTCGGTCGCGAAAACGAGTTGAATGACGCGCTCGTACACATCATGCGCGATCTGTGGGTGCTGATGGCCGAACTCGCGACACTGCCGGAGAACCGCCACAAACTGACCGATGGCAAGTCGCGCATCACCGAGGCGATGGTCGTGAAACTCGAGCACATGATTGATGCTCTCGATGAGAAATTCACACCGCCGTCGGAATTCGTCGTGCCGGGACAGAACAAGATCTCCGCCCTGCTTGACGTCGCACGCACCGTGGTGCGTCGCGCCGAGCGACACGCGATCGCCGCCGCACCCGCCCCGTCGCAAGCCGGCCCGTACCTCAACCGGCTGAGCGACCTGCTGTGGACGCTGGCGCGATGGCAAGAGGGCGAATCCCTGCCGGTGCGCAGTATCACTGACTGACATCGCACGCTCGGCCGACTCCGCGCCCGCGCCTGAGGTTGGGCGGCTGGCTCGCAACTAGCCTTGCGACCATGAAACACGCTCAACTCGCCGTTACCGTCGCCCATGAAACGCCAAATGCAGAGGTCGTGGGCGTGCCCGTCACTTCCGACAAATCGGTGCCTGCCGAGCTTGGTGTGTCACGTGCCCAACTAACCGCCGCCGGTTTCGACGGAAAGGTCGGCCAGACGCTGATCGTGCCGTCGAGCGGCAAGACCGTCATGGTCGCCGTCGGTGTCGGCGCCGGTAACTCCGCCACCGCGCACGAATTGCGTAATGCCGCTGCAGCCCTCGCCCGCACGGCGGCCAAGCACGCCTCACTCGCCACGACCCTGGCCGGCGTCGGGCGCGGCGACCGCGCCGAGATTGCCCAAGCGGTGACCGAAGGATTGCTCCTCGCATCGCATCGCTATGGTGCGCTCAAGTCGGACAAGTCGTTCAACTCCAAACTCAAGTCAGCGGTACTCGTCGTCGACTCAAAGTCGCTTGGCGCCGCAGCCAATGGTTCGCGTCGAGGCACCGTGATTGGCGAAGCCGTGTGCATGGCGCGCGACTTTGCGAACATGCCGCCCGCGTATCTGACTGCCAAGATGTTCGCCGATCATGCGCAGCAGGTTGCTGCCGAAACTGGGTTGCGGGTCGAGGTGTACGACAAGGATCGGTTGCTCGCCATGGGTTGCGGCGGCATCATCGGCGTGAATCGTGGCAGCGTCAACCCGCCACGCATGGTGAAGTTGTCGTATCGACCAGGCAAGGCGGTGCTGAAAGGCAAGTCGGCCGGCAAGGGCAAGAAATCGTCGCTGCCGCACCTCATCATGGTGGGCAAGGGCGTGATGTACGACTCGGGTGGCATCAGCCTGAAGCCGAGCAATCCGTCGCACGCCATGATGAAGGCCGACATGAGCGGTGCTGCTGCAGTGTTGTCGGCGATGAGCACGCTCAAGGCACTGGGTTGCAAGAACCAAGTAACGGCCTACTTGATGTGCACCGACAACCTGCCGTCGGGCAGCGCGATGGCAATGGGCGACGTGCTGACGATGCGCAACAAAAAGACCGTCGAGATCCACAACACTGATGCCGAGGGTCGCCTGATTCTCGCCGACGGCCTGTCGCTCGCTGCCGAACTCGAGCCCGACGCCATCGTCGACATCGCCACGCTGACTGGTGCGTGTGCTGCCGCGCTCGGCCCCAAGATGTCGGGCGTGATGGGTAACAACGCGCGATTCATCGACCAGGTGAAGCAAGCCGGCAAGTCTGTCGATGAAGACGTGTGGGAGCTACCGCTCGAGCGTTCGTATCGCCGGATGCTCGACTC
>VGBY01000148.1 GCA_016870295.1 Actinomycetota bacterium | reverse complement strand
CGGAATCAACGACAACAACGCCTCCCCATCGAGATGCGACGGCACGGGTTGCTGCACGAGAATGCCGGTAACCGATGCATCGCCGGCCAACTCGCGAATGCGCGACTCGGCATCGCGCTGCGAAACATTGGCGGGCAGCACCTCGTTGCGACTCGTCATGCCGGCAAGTTGTGCCTGCTTGTGCTTGTTGCGCACGTACACCTGCGACGGCCCATCATCACCAATGAGCACCGTCGCCAGACACGGCGCACTCGACAACTTCGCCACTTGGTCTCGTACCCGGGCAACGACGAGATCGCGTAGGGCGTTGCCATCAAGCACGATTGGCGCACCAGTTGTGGGCGTACGTTCGTCGCGCGTCATCGCTTTCACGCTATTGCGATGACGCGCGTAGGCTAGGAAGGCCGCGCAATCGCGCGAAGGAGCATCATGTCACCGACGTCCTCTGGTTCAGCCCGAAAAATCGCACCCGCCACCGGCAAGTTGGGGGTGCTTACCGTCGGGCTCGGCGCGGTGTCGAGCACGCTGATCGCCGGTGTGGAACTGGCCAAGCGCGGCATGGCCACCCCGATTGGTTCGCTCGCCCAGATGGGTTCGATTCGCCTCGGCAAGCGCACCGACAATCGATCACCGCTGATCAAAGACTTTGTCCCGCTCGCCAAGTTGGAAGACATCGAGTGGGGCGCATGGGATCCGTTTCCGGATGATGCCTACGTTGCAGCCCAGCGCGCCGGCGTGCTCGAGGGTCCGCGCCACATCGAAGCAATCTCCGACACGTTGCGCGCGATTCGCCCGATGAAGGCGGCGTTCGACCGCGAATATGTGAAGAACATCAGTGCCGATAACACCATCGGCACCATCAGTAAGCGTGCGATGCTGAACGCGATCCGCGAAGATATCCACCGTTTCCGTGACGAAAAGAAGGTCGATCGCATCGTGATGATCTGGTGCGCGTCGACCGAGAAGTTCATCGAGCCGGGCCCCGCACACCAGAACCTCGCAGCATTCGAGAAGGCAATCGATGCCAACGACCCAACCATCGCACCGTCGATGTTGTATGCCTACGCCGCGATCCTCGAAGGAATTCCGTTTGCCAACGGTGCGCCGAACCTCGCGGTCGACACGCCGGTGCTGCGCGACCTCGCCACAAAGAAGGGCGTCGCCATCAGCGGAAAAGACTTCAAGACCGGCCAAACCATGGTGAAGACCGTGATTGCCCCGATGTTGAAGGCCCGCATGCTCGGCTTGTCGGGTTGGTACTCCACCAACATTCTCGGCAACCGTGATGGCGAAGTGCTCGACGACCCGGAGAATTTCAAGACGAAAGAGGAGTCAAAACTCGGTGTGCTCGAGCACATTTTGCAACCGGAGAAGTACCCCGAGTTGTACGGCAACGTCTTCCACAAGGTGCGCATCAACTACTACCCGCCACGCGGCGACAACAAAGAGGGATGGGACAACATCGACATCTTCGGCTGGCTCGGATATCCGATGCAGATCAAGGTCGACTTCTTGTGCCGCGACTCGATTCTGGCTGCGCCACTCGCGCTCGACCTGGTGTTGTTCAGTGACTTGGCGCAGCGCGCCGGGTTGGGTGGCATTCAAGAGTGGCTCTCGTTTTATTACAAGAGCCCGCAGGTCGCCGAGGGGTTGTACCCCGAGCACGACCTCTTCATTCAGTTGACGAAACTCAAGAACACGCTGCGCTGGATGATGGGTGAAGAGCAGATCACCCACCTCGGGCGCGAGTACTACGACGAAGTCTGAGCCATGACGCGAGCGCGTCGCGAGGATCACCTGTCATGACACCGCTGCGTCGCGTGGCCACATTCCGTTTCTTGCTTGATGTCGTGTGCATTGTGCTGTTCATCGTGATCGGTCGCCGTAACCACGGCGAAACCACCGATGCCGTGGGTACCGTACGTACGGCGCTGCCGTTCTTGATCGCACTCTGTGGTGCCTGGCTCGGCTCCAAAGCATGGCGAGCCCCACGAACGCTCGCGACCGGAGTCATCTTGTGGATCGTCACCGTTGTGGTGGGTCTCGGAATCCGCCGCTTCGCCTTCGGCGACGGTACCGCGACACCATTCGTGATCGTCGCGACGCTGGTGATCGGCCTGCTGCTCGTCGGCACTCGCCTGCCGAAACGCATCAAGCGCTAACTCCTCCGACAAACTACGTCTGGTCTCAGGAGATCAGGAGAAACCTCACGCCGAGCGAGTTGCTCTTTGCTAGTCGAGCGTCGCAGGTGGCGACCGGCATCTTCATTACGCGGGCCAGCACCACATAGTGCGCGTCGTAGGCGCTGATTGCTTGAGATGCCTTCCACAACTCATCCTCGAGATGATGAACGGGCATCG
>VGBY01000147.1 GCA_016870295.1 Actinomycetota bacterium | reverse complement strand
GTGCCGTAATGCAGGGTGTGGGTGAGCACGTGCACCTTGGCGTCGGCCCAATCAACGAGATTGCCGTTCATCCAGATCTTCGGTGTCGTCGTGATCGGCATCGTGACTCCTCGCGGTGTCCTCTTGACGCTATCCGTGCAAGCGTCGGCAGATTTCGTCGCCGACCGCGATCGTCGAACCGCTCGTCGGCTTCGCACACGCGGCGCGAATGGCGTCGGCCGCTTTCGATTCACCGAGGTGGTCGAGCATCAACGCAGCCGAGAGAATCGCGGCAACCGGGTTCGCCACACCCTTGCCGGCGATGTCGGGGGCCGAGCCGTGCACGGGCTCGAACAACGATGGTCCGGTGCGGGCCGGGTTGAGGTTCGCCGACGACGCGAGGCCGATTCCCCCGCTCACTGCCCCGCCCAGGTCGGTGAGGATGTCACCGAACAAGTTGTCGGTGACGACCACGTCGTAGCGATGCGGATCTTGCACGAAGTAGATGCACGCCGCATCGACATGGTTGTAGGCGGTTGCAATCTTTGGATACTCGGCTGCAACCGCATCGAACGTGCGCTGCCACAAATCACCGGCAAACGTGAGCACGTTCGTTTTGTGCACCAGCGTTACATGCTTTCGCTCGCGCTTGGATGCCAACTCGAACGCATACCGAATGCAACGCTCAACCCCGTGGCGCGAGTTCACGCTGCCCTGGGTCGCCACTTCGTGCGCGGTGCCCTTGCGCAGCACGCCACCTTCGCCGACGTACGGGCCCTCGGTGTTCTCGCGAATCACGATGAAGTCGTGCGGCTTGCTGTGCCCAGGTGCCGTACCAGCGAAGGGACGCTGGTTGATGTACAGGTCGAGACTGAAGCGCAACTTGAGCAAGAGCCCGCGCTCGATTACCCCCGGTGGCACGCCAGGTGTGCCGACGGCGCCGAGCAGGATGGCGTCGAATCCGCGCAGTGTTTCGAGCGTTTCATCGCTCAGCACTTCACCGTCGCGCAAGTAGCGGGCCCCACCGAGGTCGAAGAACGTCGTGTCGAGTTCGACACCGGCAGCGCGCACCACCTTGAGGGCTTCGGCGATGACTTCCGGGCCGATGCCGTCGCCGCCGATCACGGCAATGCGATGCGCACCCGACCGTGGCGTGCGAGATGCGACGCTGTTCACTTCATTCAGGCTACGGACGCACGGAGTGTGCGTCGCCGGCACGAAGCGAATCGGTAACCTGACCTCGTGCCGACACATCGCGTTTCTGCCAGCGCCCTCGAGCGCCTGCGCGCCGAACATCTCGACCTCACCACCCGTGGTCGTATCGAAGTTGCCCAGCGCATTGGTCGCGCCCGCGAGATGGGCGACCTCAAAGAAAACGGCGACTACCACGCCGCCAAGGATGAACAGGGCCACATGGAAGCCCGCATCCGCCAGATCGAGGCGATCCTGGAGAACCACGAAATCGTCGAGAGTTCCAATGACGGCACGGCGGCCATCGGCTGCATCGTCACGATTCTCTATGAGGGCGACTCCCCCAATCAGGCCGAGCGCTACCTCATCGGCCACATGGAAGAACAGCCGGCCGACCCGTCCGTGCAGGTGATGAGCCCCACTTCACCGCTCGGCTCGGCGTTGCTTGGCGCGGCCGCCGGCGACAAGGTGAAATACAAGGCCCCCAACGGCATGCTCGCCGTCAACGTGGTGAAGGTGGAGGCCTGAGACCGACGTGATTCGTCGCACTCACCCCGCCCGTGACGGGTTTCCACAAGGACACGAAGTGGAACTCATCGGTCGCGGTCGCACGTTCGTGCGCGAGGTGGCCGGCCCGCGCGGTGCACCGACGGTGATCTTGTTGCACGGCTGGACTGCCACCGCCGACCTCAACTGGTTCACCTGTTTCGAACCACTCGGCGAGCACTTCCGCGTGCTCGCCCCCGACCACCGCGGTCACGGTCGCGGGTTGCGGCCGTCGAAGGGCTTCCGTCTCGAAGACTGCGCCGACGATGTCGCGGTGATCGCCGATGTGTTCGGCGTCGGCACGTTCATCCCCGTCGGCTATTCGATGGGTGGCGCAATCGCGCAGCTTGTTGCGCAGCGTCACGAGCAGCGCGTGCGCGGTCTCGTGCTCGCGGCCACTGCCGGATACTTTTCGTCATCACGCGACGAGCGCCTCAACTTCTTGGGGCTCACCGGTTTGGCGCGGCTCTCGCGACTGACCACCGCCCAAGCCCGGTCGTGGGTGACCGAACAGATCTACCTGCAACGCAAGACGCACTCGCTGGCCGATTGGGCGGCGCGGCAAATCGCCAGTCACGATTGGCGTCACATTCTCGAGGCAGGCAGCGCGATCGGCGACTTCGATTCGCGGACGTGGCTGAACGAGTTGCA
>VGBY01000146.1 GCA_016870295.1 Actinomycetota bacterium | reverse complement strand
GGGTTCCCTGTCGTTGCCATCTTTGATGTCGACCCGCGCAAGATTGGTGCACGCGTCGGCGACCTCACCGTGCGCAACCTTGATGAGATGACCGACTTCGTCGGCAACAACGGCGTGCACATTGGCGTGCTTGCGGTGCCGTCGACCGCGGCGCAGTCGGTTGCCGACGACTTGATCGCCGCCGGCATCGGCTCGCTGCTCAACTTCGCGCCAATCGTGTTGACCACTCCCAAGGGTGTGGCGGTGCGCAACGTTGACCTCGGAGTCGAACTGCAGATTCTCGGCTATCACGAGCAGATGCGCGGGCAGTCGTCGTCGCAGCACAACCCCGTATCAGTCTGAACCCACGCTGGAGTAAGCGCGTCTCCAAACGTGTCCCGCGCGGTAGACACACAACACTCTTCCCGAGTCGCGTCCGATTACGCGTCGTAGTCTGGCGAGTGATGCGTCAGTTGTTGTCGTGGCGTACGTGGGCTGCGATTGCGGTGTTGCTCATCCTGATGACCGTCGTGCAACTGCTGACTGGTCGTGGGCCGCGTGGCGATTCGAGCGACTCCGACCCGCAGCCGAGTATTCGTCGCGTGGAAACGGTTGCCTCCGTGATGCAGATTCAGGCGAGCGAAGCCTTCGGTGTGGTCGATGGCGTCACGGTCGGCTCGGCGACGCTCACCCTCGACGACGGACGCAGCGTGAATATCGCCCGAGAGACCCCAGGGGAAATCGACTGTGCCGATCGCGTGACGCCGGCATCGTGCGTGCTGCTTGCCGACCTGCTCGGGGAAGGCGTCGTGTGGTACGCGCTGGTGAATTCCGACGGCCCTGCTGCGCGCACGTTGGTGCTACCCACGCTCGTCGACATGGAAGACGGCGGCGACACCGGCGTACTCGCCAACACCTGGCGCATCAAACTCACCGACGGTGTCACCCGCACTTGCGCGGGTGAGCCTCGATCAGCGACGTTGCGCGCCTTCATCGAGTCGTACGCCGACAGCGGGATTCGAACGGTGCTTGATCTCGACCGTGACGAGGTTGTCGAGGTGATCTGCGAGCAGTAGTGCTCAGGCGTTTGGTGCGAGGCGCACGATGCGCGCGGCCATCGCGTAGGCGACCTCGGCCGGCCCCTTTTCGTCGGGGCGCAGCAGGTTCGCCATGATGCGCAGCACCCACTCCATCAGCGTGCGACTGTGGATGCCGACGCGCGACAACTCGCGCATCAACGCCGGTCGCCCGATCACGCGGGCGAACAAGCGCGCCACCTTGAAGTACTGACCGTATTCGGCATCGAGCAGGTCGGGGTATTGCTGCAGCGCCGATGCGTCGCCGCTGCGCAGCGCATCGTGCAGCACACCAGCGGCGATACGCGCAGTTTCGTACGCGTAATCGATGCCCTCGCCGTTGAACGGGTTCACGCTGCCGGCGGCGTCGCCGATCACGAGGTGCGTCGCGCCAAGTTTGGGGAACATCGATCCACCCATCGGGATCTTGCCACTCGTCGCGCGACACTCCGGTTTCGCGGGGTCGATGCCCCAACGATCGGCGATCATGTGCGCGTACGAGTCGAGTAGATGCGAAGTGTTCACATCCTTGAACTTCTTGAACGTCGACAACAATCCGACGCCGACGTTGATCGTGCCGTCACCGACGGGAAAGATCCATCCGTAGCCGGGCATCGAGTTGCCGTCGCGGTCCTGCACGTCAAGCGCCGACTCGATCCACGGCTCGTCATGTCGGGGGCTCACCCAATACGTGCGAATCGCCGTGCCATACGGCCACGACTTCGTGCGCGCCGTGCCGAGCGCCCGACCGAACCGCGAGTTTGCACCGTCGGCAATAACGACGTAGGTCGACTTGATTGCCACTTGACGGTTGTCATCGAGGTCGTTCACGACGGCGCCACGCACGCAACCTTTGTCGAAGATCGGCTGCACTGCTTCGTGACCCTGCAACAGCGTGGCCCCCGACTTCTCGGCGTTGAAGGCGACCATTGCATCGAGTTCGCGGCGCCGCACCACGTATCCATGTCTTGGATACACCGGGTGCGTCGGCCACTGCAACTCGAGTTCCTTGCCGTGCGCGGTGGCGCGCAACCCTTCGTAACGATGGAATTGCTTCAAGCGTTCGCCGAGCTCCATGTCGTGGAGTTGTTTCACCGCCCGCGGCGTGAGTCCGTCACCGCAGGTCTTTTCGCGGGGGAAGTGTTTGCGCTCGACGACCACCACATCGTGCCCATGCTCGGCCATCCAGTAGCCCATCGCCGCACCGGCCGGGCCACCGCCGATGACGAGCACGTCGGTCTCGCGCGTGGGCAGCGAGGCGACATCAGTCGTCATGGGCCGCACCGACACATCGGCAATCGCGCCCGGCGCACCGGCAGGCGACTCGTTG
>VGBY01000145.1 GCA_016870295.1 Actinomycetota bacterium | reverse complement strand
CGCCGTCGGGTTGCCGCACACCGTGACGTTGCCCTGCTGTGGGCTGCGCAAACCGGCGATTACCTCGGCCAGATCGCGTTGACCATTGCCAGCAACGCCCGCCACTCCGAGAATCTCCCCGCCACGCACCTCGAGGTTGATGTCCGTGAGCACCGCTGCCCCATCACGCTCCAGATGCACCTGCGATGCCGACAACAGCACATCACCGGTGGGCGACTTGGCTCGCCTCGGCACGATGTTGATCTGCCGACCAACCATCAACTCGGCCAGCCGCCGGACGTCGGCCTCGCCGCGACGTACCGAGCCTGTCACCTTGCCGCCGCGCATCACCGTGATGCGGTCAGAAATGTCGACAACTTCGCCCAGCTTGTGGCTGACGAACACCACCGACTTGCCGGCAAGCGTCATCGCTCGCACGGTGAGAAACAACTTCTCCACCTCGGGCGGCGCCAACAACGCTGTGGGCTCGTCAAGCAGCAATACCTCGGCACCTTGGTAGAGCGCCTTGACGATTTCCACTCGTTGGCGCTCACCAGCGGACAACTCGCCCACGATGGCTCGCGGGTCGAGCGGAAGACCGAAATCGTTGGTGATTTTCTCCACCTTTGCTTCGATCTCGCCGGCCGACAGCACGAACGACAACGTCTTTTGTCCGAGCACCACATTTTCTGCCACGGTGAAACGGTCGACGAGACGAAAGTGCTGGTGCACCATCGCGATGCCGTGGGCCAATCCATCGCGTGGGCTGTTGAGACGAATCGGGCTGCCGTTGCGCAGCACCTGACCCTCTTCGGGGCGATACAACCCGCACAACACCGAAGCAAGGGTGCTCTTGCCTGCCCCGTTTTCTCCCAGCAATGTGTGCACTTCGCCGCGGGCGAGGTCGAAGTTCACCGCGTCGTTCGCGACGACACCCGGGAATCGCTTCGTCACGTTGCACGCTTCCAGCGCCCGGGGGTTCATCGTGCCGTGTGGCCCGGCCGAGGCAACTGCGGACGAGTTCGTCACAACACGCAAGTTTGCCACACACAGCAAAGCGCCCACCCCGCTTACGCGAGGTGGGCGCTCGTTGCTCTAGAGCGAGAAGATCAGCCCTTGGCGGAGCCGATGACTCCTTCGACCAGGTACGACTGACCGAGCAGGTCACCGAGCGCTGCTGAAGCGCCGGCGGCGATTTGCTCCTTGCCCTCGTTGTCCTTGATCGGGCCCGTGAACGGTTTCAGCGAACCATCGATGATGGCTGCGGCCTTCTCCGCCACGAGGTCTTGTGTGGCTTGGTCAACCGACGAGCCGAACACGCCGAGCGTGATCATGCCGTCAGCCATGTTGCCGTAGTACGGCGAGTTGTCACACTTGCCGGCCGCGACATCCTTGGCCAACTTCACGTAGTGAACACCCCAGTTCCAGACCGGGCTGGTGAGCCACGTGTCGGGGAAGTCTGCAGCCTTGACGTCGGAGTTGTAGCCAACCCACTTCGCGCCAGCTTCTTTCGCAGCCTCGCCAGTGGCCGAGGAGTCTTGGTGCATGCCCAACACATCGGCACCGGCAGCCAGCAGCGACTGCGCCGCTTCCTTTTCCTTCGCTGGGTCGTACCACGTGGAAGTCCACGCAACCTGCACGGTGGCGGCCGGGTTCACCGAGCGCGCGCCGAGCGTGAATGCGTTGATACCGCGGAGCACTTCAGGGATCGGGAAGGCAGCGACATAGCCGAGCTTGCCACTCGCGCTCGCCTTGCCAGCCACGATGCCACTCAAATAGCGCGCTTCTTCCATCGCGCCGAAGTAGTTGCCCATGTTGTCAGCGTTCTTGTAACCCGACGCGTGCTGGAAGCATGCATCCGGATACTTCGCGGCGACCTCGAGCATCGGGTCCATGTAGCCGAACGACGTGCCGAGGATGAGGTTGTAGCCCTCACGCGCGAGCTTGTCGAACACCGCGACGGCCTCTGCACCTTCTGGGATCAATTCCAGACGGGTGACTTGGATGCCGAGCTGTTCTTCCATGTACTTGATGCCCTGGTCGTGCATGTAGCTCCAGCCCATGTCGCCAGGTGTGGTGATGTAGACAACAGCAGCTTTGACCATGCTGTAGTCCTCGGCAGGCGCCATCGTTTCCTCGGTGACCTCTTCGGCCTCCGTGTCTTCGGTGACCTCCTCGGTCGCCGTGTCGTCGCCGCCGCAAGCCGCAGCGACGATCATCGCCGCTGCTGCGAGTGCCGCAGCAATTACCTTTCGTCGTTTCATTCGTGCTCCCCTTTTGTGGAATCCGTGTGGTGTGGTACGCCGGGTGGCGCGCCCACAGAATAACACGCTTGTCGTTCGCCGCGCTGAGTGCCAAACACTGCCCTGGCGCCATCGCTCGCAACCCGGCGTCGATGTCGCCGACCCACCAACTGTC
>VGBY01000144.1 GCA_016870295.1 Actinomycetota bacterium | reverse complement strand
GGTGCACGAATGCTTCGTCGATGCGTGGCGCGCGGGCGCGGCACGCCGCCGCGGCAGCCACCGGCACCACGCCAACCGCGGCCTGGCCATCGAGCGCATGCAACTCGATGTCGAGGTATCGACTGAAGCGGGCGACGTCGGAGAAAATCGCGTCCATCTCCGGCAGCGAGTAACGCTCGATCACTTCGCACCACCCCGCACCACCACGTCGTCGCGCTCCGGGCCGACGCCGACCACGCTGACGGGCACACCAGTGTGCTGCTCGACGAGCGACAGCAACGTCAGCACCTGTCTCGGCAGATCACTCTCGCTACGACAGCCACGCAGTTCGCGCTTCCAGCCGGGCACATCGTGGTACACGCACTCCACGCGCGCGAGCACTTCGGCATCATCGGGGAAACCATCGAGCGGCTTGCCGTTCAGGCGGTAACCAGTGCACACGCGCACGGTGTCGAAATCATCCAACACATCCAGCTTCGTCAGGGCAATGTCGGTGAGTGAGTTGACGCGCACGGCATGACGCAACATCACCACGTCGAGCCAGCCCGGTCGACGACGTCGACCCGTGACCGTGCCGAACTCGCGACCGATGTCAACGACGCGGTCGGCGAGATCACCGTGCAATTCAGTGGGGAACGGCCCCGCCCCAACGCGCGTGGTGTAGGCCTTGGCAATGCCGACCACCCGCGTGATGTCGCGCGGACCAAAACCGCTTCCGGCGCAGGCGCCACCCGCGGTCGGGTTGGACGATGTCACATAGGGATACGTGCCGTGGTCGATGTCGAGAAACGTCGCCTGCGCACCTTCCAACAAGATCGCCCCACCCTTGGCCAGCGCGTCGTGCAACATGTTGACGCTGTCGCACAAGTGCGGGGTCAGCCGCTCGGCGTATTCGTCGTATCGCTTGACGATGTCATCGACATCCAGGAGCGGTTCGCCGAGCGAGGCGAAGACCGCGTTCTCCTGCGTCGCGCGTTCCTTCACCATCGTGAGGAACCGCTCACGATCGCGCACCTCGCCGGCGCGCACGCCGATGCGCTTCACCTTGTCGGCATACGCCGGACCGATGCCCTTCAGCGTGGTGCCGAGTTTCGACTCACCGCGCAATGCCTCACTAATCGCATCATGCCGCTGATGCCACGGGAAGATGAGGTGCGCGAGCGTGGACACCCGCAAACCCGCGCACGACACACCGCGCTGCTCGAGCGTGTCGATCTCGGCGAACAATGTGGGGAGGTCGACGACGACACCGTTGCCAATCACCGGTGTGACGTGCGAATACAACACGCCACTCGGCACGAGTTGCAGCGCGTACCGCTCCGCACCCACCACGACCGTGTGACCGGCGTTGTGACCGCCTTGATAACGCACCACATGACTGTGCGTGCCGGCGAGCAGATCGATGATCTTGGCCTTGCCCTCATCCCCCCACTGGGTGCCGACTACGACGGTGACGGGCATTGACGCTCCTCAAGTTGATTGGAACGTAGAGAAAGCCTACACGCACAACTGCATCGTTTCGGCAGAAAACTGCGAGTTTAGAGATAGTTTCATGACGTGAACGCCGTGCTGCGACGTCGCGAGTGGGCGACGATGAGTGCGGGTGAGCGCGCCTCCTTGACACAACGTTCGCTGCGCGACATCCTGCCTGCCGCACTGCGTGACGAGATTGCGCTGCTGGTCGATGATGTGCGCACACGTGGTGACGATGCGGTGTGCGACGCCACGCGACGCTTCGACGAGGTGTCTCTACGCCCCGACCAGTTGCGGGTCGGCGCCGACGACATCATGCGTGCCGCGGTGAGCGACGGCCTGCACCGCGCGCTCGTCGATGCGATTGATCACGTGCGACGGTTCAACGAGGTGGTGCGCTCACGACTGAGTGACTGGTCGATGGAGATCGAGCCCGGCGCACGAGTCGGCGAGAAGGTGACGCCAATCGAGTCGGCGGGGTTGTTCGTGCCGAGCGGCAAGGCGAGTTATCCGTCCGTGGCATATCAACTCGGTGTACCGGCGGTGGTCGCAGGCGTGCCACGCATCGCGCTCGTGGTACCGCCACTCCCCGATGGCTCGGGCTTGGTCGACCCCGCCGTGCTCGTCGTGTGCCGAATGCTCGGCATCGACGAGGTGTACCGCGCGAACGGTCCGGCGGCCATCGCCGCACTCGGCTTCGGCACCCACAGCATTGCCGCGGTTCGCAAGATCGTCGGCCCTGGCAGCCCGGCGGTCACCGCTGCGCAAGTGGAGATGCAACGCCATGGTGTTGCGACGATGATGGTGCTCGGACCGACCGAGAGCATGATGGTGGCCGACGATTCGACGGATGCGCGGCGTGCCGCGCTCGACTTACTGATCGAGGCCGAGCACGGTGAGGATTCCACCGTCGTGCTCGTCGCCACCGACCGGGCGGTGATC
>VGBY01000143.1 GCA_016870295.1 Actinomycetota bacterium | reverse complement strand
GACGCCAGTCACATCACTCGACGTGCGCGTAAAACGCCGATAAATCGGGGCTTTTTCGCTGCTCGATGCACCGTTGTGCCTCGTGCACACAAGTAGAATAGGGAGACTATTCATGTTGATTTTTCACCCAAATCGTGAGTGCTGCGGCAAGGGAACCAAGTGCCAGTGAACACCCCGAGTGACTCCACCAAAGGCACGGCCCGGCGCGTGGCCGGCAGCTACGGCGCCAAAGACATCCAGGTGTTGGAGGGTCTCGATCCGGTGCGTCGCCGCCCGGGCATGTACATCGGCTCCACGGGTCTGGCTGGTTTGCACCACCTCATCTGGGAAGTCGTCGACAACTCCGTCGACGAGGCGATGGCCGGCTTCTGCACCAAGATCATCGTCACGCTGCATTCGGATGGCTCATGCGAAGTGGTCGACAATGGTCGCGGTATTCCCGTCGACCCGTATCCGTCGGGCCCGCACAAGGGCAAGAGTGCGCTGGAAGTGGTGCTCACCGTGTTGCACGCCGGCGGAAAGTTCGGCGGCGAGGGGTACAAGGTGTCGGGCGGCTTGCATGGGGTGGGTGTCAGCGTGGTGAACGCGTTGTCGGTGCGTGTCGTTGCCGAAGTGCACCGTGAGGGTACGCACTTCCGCCAAGAATTCGTCGACGGCGGCAAACCCAAGGGCAAGTTGCAAAAAGTTGGTGCGTCAGCCGACAAGTCGGCACGCGGCACCTCGATTCGTTTCTGGCCCGACCCGGAAATCTTCCAGGCAGAGGGCACGGAGTTCGTCGTGCGCACGGTCACCGAGCGCATGCAGACGATTGCTTTCTTGAACAAGAACCTCGAAGTGGTGCTCGTTGACGATCGCGGCGACAAAAAACAGAAGGTCACCTTCCAATACAAGGGCGGCATCGTCGATTTCGTGAAGCACCTCAATCAATCGCGCGAGGCGCTCTTCACCAAAGTTGCACATTACGAGGCGACCGAAGACGATCAGACCCTCGACATCGCCCTGCAGTGGAACACGGGGTATTACGAGGGCATTTACGGTTACGCCAACGGCATTTCCACCGTCGAGGGCGGCATGCACGTCGAGGGTTTCAAGACCGCGCTCACGTCGGTGGTCAACAAATACGCGCGAGCGTCGGGTGGTCTCAAGGAAAAGGACGAGAACCTGCTCGGCGAAGACATTCGCGAAGGGCTCACCGCGGTGGTGTCGGTGAAGTTGCGCGAACCACAGTTCGAAGGCCAGACGAAGGCGAAACTCGGCAACGTGTCGATGCGCTCGTTCGTGCAGAAAGAGACGAATACGAAACTCGAGGAGTGGTTCCAAGAGAACCCCACCGAGGCCAACCGCGTCGTGAAGAAGGCGGTCGCCGCCGCGCAGGCGCGCATCGCGGCCAAGAACGCACGCAACGCAATTCGTCGCAAGACCGCGTTGTCCGGCGCCGGGATGCCCGACAAGTTGAAGGACTGCACCAGCGGCGACCCGGCGCAGAGCGAACTGTTCATCGTCGAGGGTGACTCCGCCGGTGGCACCGCGGTGGATGCGCGCGACCCACAAACGCAGGCAATCCTGCCGATTCGCGGCAAGATCCTCAACGTCGAGCGTGCGCGACTCGACAAGATGTTGAAGAACAACGAGATTCAAGCCCTCATCACGGCGATTGGTGGCGGTGTCGGCAACGAAGAGTTCAATGTCGAGAAGGCGCGGTACCACAAAGTCATCATCCTCGCCGACGCCGACGTCGACGGCAGCCACATCCGCACGTTGTTGCTCACGTTCTTCTACCGACAAATGCGCCCGATGGTGGAAAGCGGCTTCGTCTACATCGCGCAACCGCCGCTGTTTTCCACCGAGGTGGGCAAAGAAAAGGTGTACCTGAAGAACGAAGCCGCCAAGGCGGAGTTCTTGAAGGAGCACGCCAACCACAAGAAGGAGTTCCAGCGCCTGAAGGGTCTCGGCGAGATGGACTGGCAGGAACTGAAGGGCACCACGATGGACTCCACAACGCGCACATTGCTGCAGATCACCGTCGACGAAGCAGCCGAGGCAGAGAACATCATGAGCGTGCTCATGGGTGACGACGTCGAGATGCGCAAAGAGTTCATCACCACCAACGCGCGCGACGTGCGCAACCTGGACTTCTAAGGCGACCACATGGCCAAGAAGAGATCTGACACACCAGCAAAGACGAGTGCGGGCGGCCGCAAGGGCGGGGGCACAGGCGGTGCCGGCGACGGCAACGGTTCTTCACAACTGCCGTTGTCAAGCGGCGACTCCGTGCAGCCCATCCAGCTGCAAGAAGAGATGGAGCGTTCGTTCCTCGACTACGCGATCTCCACGATCATGTCGCGCGCCTTGCCCGACGTGCGCGACGGCTTGAAACCCGTGCATCGTCGCATCATCTGGGATATGGACCAACAGG
>VGBY01000142.1 GCA_016870295.1 Actinomycetota bacterium | reverse complement strand
ACCACGCGCTGGTGCAGCAGTTCCTCGAGGTGCACCAACTTGTGCATCTCGCCCTCCATCAGCCGCGTAACGGGGATTCCCGTCCACTTCGCGACCACCTCGGCGATGTCTTCGGCATCGACTTCTTCTTTCAACATGCGTTGCTGTTGGGTCACTCGCGCATCGCTCGTCGCCGCGGTGATGCGTCGCTCGAGTTCGGGAATGCGTCCGTAGATCAACTCTGCCTTCTTCTCGAGATCGGATTCACGCTCGGCTTGCTGACGCAGAGTGTCGAGTTCTTCCTTCAGCGTGCGCACCGCACTGATGCCCTGCTTCTCCGTCTCCCAGCGCTTCTTCATCTCCACCGACTGACTGCTCAACTCGCCGAGTTCGATCTCCAGTGCCGAGAGCCGCTCTTTGCTCGCGGCATCGGTTTCTTTCGAGAGCGCCACTCGCTCGATCTGCAACTGCATGATACGTCGCTCGACGACGTCGATCTCCGTCGGCATCGAGTCAATTTCGATGCGCAACTTGCTCGCCGCTTCATCCACGAGATCGATCGCCTTGTCGGGCAGGAAGCGGTTGGTGAGGTATCGGTTCGACAACACCGCCGCGCTGACGAGGGCATTGTCTTGGATGCGCACACCGTGGTGAACTTCGTAGCGCTCTTTGAGGCCGCGCAAGATGCCGATCGTGTCTTCGACGGTTGGTTCACCGACATAGACCTGCTGAAAACGTCGTTCGAGTGCGGCGTCTTTCTCCACATGCGTGCGATATTCGTCGAGCGTCGTTGCGCCGATCATGCGCAACTCACCGCGCGCCAGCATCGGCTTCACCATGTTGCCGGCGTCCATTGCCCCCTCGGCACCGCCCGCGCCGACGAGCGTGTGGATCTCGTCGACGAACGTGATGACCTCACCGCCAGCGTCGGTGATCTCCTTCAGCACTGCCTTCAGACGCTCTTCGAATTCGCCCCGGTACTTCGCACCGGCGAGCATCGCCGCCAAGTCGAGTGAAATGAGCCGCTTCGTCTTCAACCCTTCAGGCACATCACCCGAGGCAATGCGTTGCGCCAATCCTTCGACGATGGCCGTCTTACCGACACCGGGTTCGCCGATGAGGATCGGGTTGTTCTTGGTGCGCCGCGACAACACCTGCACCACGCGACGAATCTCCTCGTCGCGACCAATGACCGGATCGATCTTGCCTGCCCGCGCGCGAGCCGTGAGGTCGACGCTGTACTTCTCCAGCGCCTGAAACTGGTCTTCCGGATTCTGTGATGTCACGCGGTGCGAGCCACGTACTTCTCGCAGTGCGGCGAGCAACTCCTCGGGCGGCACACCGATGATCTCGTGCATGGCGAGGGCAAGGAGCTCCACCGAGAGGTAGTCGTCACGAAACTCCGTCTGCGTTTCGGCCGCCGCAGCAAACACTGCGGCAAGTTCGCGGTTGAGGCGTGGCTCCGAGCCACCCTTCGCACTCGGCAATTTGGCGAGTGCCGCCGCACATTTATCGGCGAGCGAAGTGATGGTGACTCCCACCTTGGTGAGCAGTGGCGCAACGACCGTGCCCTCTTGCTTCAACAATTCGGCCAACACATGGTGCGGGGTGAGTTCGGGGTGCCCAGCAACCGTCGCCACCTGCATCGCAGCCGAGACGGCCTCGCCGGTTTTCGTGGTCCATTTGCGCGGGTCGAGAGTCATCGTGTTACCGCCTACCTGTCACCGAGAAATCCAGAGCGACGGGTGAACACCGACAGCACTTGGCGGGTCGGCACCAGTTCGCCGCGCGAGGCGCGTTGTGCCGCCAGGTTGGCGCGCAGCACTTCCACTTCTTTGCGCAGTTCGCCGACCTCATGCTCAAGTTCAAGCACGTGGCGAATGCCTTCTAGGTTCATGCCCGAGTCGACGAGTTGGGCGATGCGATGCAGGCGCGCGATGTCGGCCTGGCTGTAGCGACGGTTGCCACCCTGCGTGCGCGCCGGACGCAACAACCCGACGCGTTCGTAATTGCGCAGCGTCTGGGGATGCATGCCGGAAAGTTCGGCGGCGACGGAGATGACGTACACCGCCATGCTGACGTTGTCGCGGTTGGATTGCTGGCTCATGACGCCTCCTCTTTGGCGAATGCGAGTAGTGCTTCTCGTTGTTGATCGGTCAGTGTCGTCGGTACGACGACATCCACGGTCACGATGAGATCCCCCGTTGACTTGCCGTTGGCGATGCCACGCCCCTTCACGCGATGACGGCTGCCGGGCTGCGTGCCCGCGCGCAGACGCAGCATCACCGTGTCGCCTTCCAATGTCGGCACGGGCACATCGGCACCGAGCGCGGCGGCGGTGAACGACACCGGCACACGCACGAGCAGGTTCATCTCGTCGCGCGCGAACACCGGGTGCGGTGCCACGCGACAAATCACGAAGAGATCTCCGGGCGGGCCACCGTTGCGACC
>VGBY01000141.1 GCA_016870295.1 Actinomycetota bacterium | reverse complement strand
CCGCGCAGGCTTTCGGGTGAGCGCAGGGGAAGCGTGGGTCGGATCGCCTCGTGCGCCTCTTGCGCGTTCTTCACCTTCGACTTGTACGTGCGCGGTTCGCTGGGCACGAAATTCGCCCCGAATGTGGTGGCAATCTCACCCCGCACGGCCGCAATGGCGTCGTCACTGAGGCCCACGTTGTCGGTGCGCATGTAGGTGATGAACCCCGACTCGTAGAGGCCCTGGGCGATGCGCATGACCTCGCCGGCGCTCAGTCGCAACTTGTTGCCGGCCTCTTGCTGCAGCGAACTGGTGATGAATGGGGCTTTCGGCGACTTGCGGTACGGCTTTTCGTCAAGTGAGCGCACCGTGAGGTCGCTGCCGGTCAGGGCGGCGGTCAACTCGTCGGCACGTTCTTTGGTGACGACTGCGACGCCATCCTTGGCCACACCCTTGTTGTCGAAGTCGCGGCCCGAAGCCACGCGCATGCCGTTCAGCATCGAGAGCACGGCCTTGAACGACGGAGTCGTGGCGGTGACGGCGGCCAGATCCCAGTAGTCAGCGACGACGAAGTTCATCCGTTCTTGTTCGCGCTCAACGACGAGGCGAATCGCCGGGCTCTGCACACGACCCGCCGACAGACCGCGGTTGATCTTTCTCCACAGAATCGGCGAGAGCGTGTAGCCGAACAAGCGGTCCAACACCCGGCGCGCTTCGGCGGCGTCGACCAACTCGGTGTCGATGGCGCGTGTGTTGCGCACTGCCTCGTCGATTGCACTGCGTGTGATTTCGTGGAAGACCATGCGTTTCACCGGCACCTTGGGCTTCAAGTACTCCACGAGGTGGTATGAAATGGCCTCACCTTCGCGGTCTTCGTCGGTGGCGAGGTACAACGCGGATGCATCCTTCAACTTGGCCTTCAATTCACGCAAGACCTTGGCACCGCGCTCGGTGATTTCGTAGTTCGGTGCAAAATTGTTTTCGACATCAACCTGCAGGCCCGACTTCGGAAGGTCGGCGATGTGACCAACCGACGCTTCGACGACGAAGTCCTTCCCCAACAACTTGGCGATGGTCTTTGCCTTCGCTGGCGATTCAACGATGACGAGTGGTCGTGACATGCAGCAGTATTCCGTTGTAAGACATTCGAGTCGGGCAGTCAAGCACCCGAATCGCGAAATCGCAACCAGTTAGCGTCAAACGCATAGTGCGCAACGCTTTGACGGAACTTGGGTTCGCTGAAGATTTCCGCATTGCACTGCACAATCTGCGCGATGTGAGTGACGAACAACTCATTGGTCGCGTGCGTCGAATTGATCGAGGGTGGAGCACATTTCTGTGTGTGAACGTCGGCGAGGTTTCGGCAAACACCTCGTTGCACGAACGCAAGGTGCGCAATCTTGGCGCAGATGTTGCCGTCGGCGATTGGATCATCGTGTCAGCTGACAGCGAACGCATCGTCACAGTGCTGCCACGTCGGTCGCGATTGGTGCGTCGTGCTTCATCCGAAGACGTGCGAGCCGAAGCGCAAACGATTGCCGCCAACCTTGATGTGATCTTCCTCGTGCATGCGTTGAACAACGCCAGCAATGCCCGACGATTGGAACGCGAACTCGTTCTGGCATTCGACTCCGGCGCGTCGCCAGTCGTAGTGCTCACCAAGAGTGACAGCATCGAGCCCAGCGAGGTTGCCGCAGCAAAGGCAAATGTGGAGTCGATTGCGATGGCCGTACCCGTGCATGTGGTGAGCAGCATGACAGGAGAAGGGCTCGACGAACTACGCACCCATGTGCGTGACGGCGCAACAGTGGCGGTGTTGGGCGCCAGCGGTGTCGGCAAGTCCACGCTCGTCAACGCGCTCACTGGCACGAACACGCAGGAAACTGGAGCTATCCGGCTCGGCGATAACCGTGGGCGCCACACCACCACAGCGGTGGATCTCGTGCCATTGCCCGAGCATGGCTGGCTGATCGACACACCGGGGTTGCGCGCCATTGGTCTATGGACGAGTGGGCGCGGCATTGAGCGCGCGTTTGCCGACATCTTTCGGTTGGCCGAGCACTGTCGATTCCGCGACTGCAAACACGAACACGAGCCCAGTTGTGCCGTGCAAACGGCGATTGCCGCTGGCGACGTCAGCGAGGCACGGTTGGCGAGCATGCGGCGCTTGGTGGCCGAAGAAGCCGCACTCGAACGCCAGCAACAACGTCAGCAGCAACGCCAGTCACGTCGCAACTAGCGCTGCGAGTTCAGCAGCGTGCACTGAGGTCTCCGCCGTACATCAGCTCGTTCAGAGCGTGCCGTTGGCCAACTGCGCCAACACATCACGGGCACGCGCCTGCACGGCAGCGGCATCCTTCAGTTTTTGTGCCGCACGCACTTGGGTGGACATCCGCGGGTTCTTCACGAAGCGATCAGCGTGACGCAGCAGAAAATCCCAATACAACGTGGTGAA
>VGBY01000140.1 GCA_016870295.1 Actinomycetota bacterium | reverse complement strand
GTCGCTGATCCCGATGGGAATGTGTTCTACGTTGATCAGGCCGCTCCGGAGGCTCACTAGAGGTTCGCCTCGTAGGTGATTGTAGAAATGCGCCGATTGGCAGTCTGGTAGCAACAAGCACCATTCGGCGGAAGTACCACTGTGACCACATCTCCGACACTGATGGGGTCACAAACTCGGAAAGTCGCTCACCGATAGATTTCCCGTTCTCATGTTCGAATCATTGAGCGACCGCCTCGGTGCGGTGGTCGGCAAGCTGCGAAACCGCGGACGTCTGAGCGAAGCCGACGTCGATGAGATTCTCGGCGAAATTCGCACTGCGCTGCTCGAAGCCGACGTCAATGTCACGGTCGTGCGCAACGTGCTGGCGCGAATTCGCGAGAAGGCAGTCGGGGTGGAGGTGTCGAAAGCGCTCGACCCTGCCCAACAAGTGGTCAAGATCGTCCACGCGGAACTGATCGGGTTGCTCGGTGGCGAGGCGCTGAAGATCACGTATGCCAGCCAGCCGCCAACGGTGGTGTTGATGGCCGGCTTGCAGGGTTCGGGCAAAACCACGAGCGCGGCGAAGTTGGCGTCGTGGTTCAAGAAACAAGGTCGCCAACCGATGCTGGTCGGCGCCGACTTGCAGCGCCCGGCAGCCGTCGAGCAGTTGCGTGTGCTCGGGTCGCAAATTGGCGTGCCGGTATTCAGTGCACCAGGCGACCCGGTGGAGACCGCTCGGCTCGGTCTCGAGGAGGCCCGTCGCCTCGGTCGCAATGTGTTGATCGTCGACACCGCGGGTCGTCTCGCCATCGACGCCGAGATGATGGATCAAGTTCGTCGCATCAGCGAGACGGTGCAACCGCGATACACGTTTCTCGTCGTCGATGCGATGACGGGACAAGATGCAGTCACCGTCGCTGAGGCGTTCAACGCGATGCTGGCGATTGACGGCGTGATTCTTTCGAAACTCGACGGCGATGCGCGTGGTGGTGCGGCATTGTCGGTGAAGGAAGTGATCGGCAAACCGATTGCATTCGCCGCAACGGGGGAGAAACTCGACGCCTTCGAGCAGTTTCATCCCGACCGTATGGCCGGGCGAATCCTCGGCATGGGCGACATGCTCTCGCTCATCGAACAGGCCGAGCAGGTCTTTGAGAAAGAAGAAGCAGAGAAAACGGCGAAAAAGCTGGTCAGTGGCAAGTTCACGCTCGACGACTTCCTCGACCAGCTGCAGCAGCTGAAGAAGATGGGCCCATTACAGAACGTGCTGGGCATGCTGCCCGGTGTCGGCGCCCAGCTGAAAGGCGCGGAGATCGGCGACGATCAGGTGAAGCGCACCGAAGCCATCATCCGCTCGATGACCCCCGAGGAGCGCGAGAACCCATCGATCATCAACGGCAGTCGGCGCACCCGAATCGCCAAAGGCAGCGGCACCCAAGTGCAAGATGTAAACCGACTGGTGAAGCAGTTCGGTGAGATGCAGAAGATGATGAAGCAGTTTGGGGGCCGCTTACCGTCCCGATAGCCTGCACGCAGCACTCGGGCGGCTTGCCCGATGCCTCGCAATCACGTCAGGAGAATCATGTCCGTCAAACTTCGTCTCGCCCGCGTCGGCAAGACCAAGCAGCCGCACTATCGCGTCGTCGCGGCTGACACCAAGAAGGCCCGCAACGGCGAGTTCCTCGAGATCGTCGGTACCTACCGCCCGCTGGAAGACCCGTCGGGTTTCGCGGTCGACAACGCCAAGGTGCTGCAGTGGCTGAACAAGGGTGCTCTGCCCACCGAGCGCGTGCGCAAGCTGCTGGAGACCACCGGTCTTTGGGGCGAGTTCATGGCCACCAAGTCGCCGAAGAAGAAGTAGTCGCCGTGGCCGAAGCAGCCGTCGCCACGAAAGTGCTCGACCACATCGTTCGTTCAATCGTCGACAATCCCGACTCGGTGCGAGTCGAAGCCGTCGATGACGACGGTGTCATCATCCTCGAGGTGCGCGTCGCCGACGGCGACCTCGGCCGAGTGATCGGTCGCCGTGGTCGTACCGCGCAAAACATCCGCGCACTCGTGCGCGCAGCAGCCGAAAAAGATGGCGTCGATGTCGACGTCGATTTCTTAGACGACTGACGTCTCTTTCGTCGGTGCCCTCCATGCGCATCGATGTATTCACCATCTTCCCGTCCCTCGTCGACGGCTTCTGTTCGGAGAGCGTGCTGGGTCGCGCGCGCACCGAACACTTGCTCGATCTGCGTGTGCACGACATTCGCACACATACCGCCGATGCGCATCGCACGGTCGACGACTCACCGTTCGGCGGCGGCGCCGGCATGGTGATGCGACCCGAGCCGATCTTTGCCAGTGTGCGAGCGGCACAACCGCCGCGACCATTGTTGTTGCTTTCACCTGGTGGCCGTCGTTTCGATCAAGTAATGGCCAAGTCGCTCGCGGCGTCGGGCGGCTTTTCGTTGCTGTGCGGTCGCTACGAAGGCGTCGACCATCGCGTCACGCAACAGC
>VGBY01000139.1 GCA_016870295.1 Actinomycetota bacterium | reverse complement strand
CGATGGGTTGGGACGACAACGGTCTGCCCACCGAGCGTCGCGTGCAGAACTATTTTGGCGTCACCTGCGATCCGTCATTGGCCTACGTTGCGGGGTTCCAGCCGCCGTTCCGCGGTGATCCACCCAAGGACCACAAGGCAGTGCCGGTGTCGAGGCCCAACTTCATCGAGTTGTGCGACGAACTCACCGCGCAAGACGAGAAGGTGTTCGAGGACTTGTTCCGCCGACTCGGACTTTCGGTTGATTGGTCGTTGCTCTACACCACGATTTCCGAACACGCACGTCGCACATCGCAACGTGCATTTCTCGACAACCTCGCACGCGGCGAGGCGTACACACAAGAAGCGCCGACGTTGTGGGACGTCGACTTCCGCACTGCAGTGGCACAAGCCGAATTGGAAGATCGCGAGCGTCCCGGCGCGTATCACGCCGTGGCATTCCATGGCCCGAGTGGTTCTGCCAACCCGAGTGGTGACGTCGTCATCGAGACCACCCGACCCGAGTTGATCCCCGCTTGCGTTGGTCTGGTTGCGCACCCCGACGATGCGCGTTACCAACCGCTCTTCGGCAAGACGGTGCGCTCGCCGCTCTTCGACGTTGAAGTCGGCGTCTACCCGCACCCACTCGCCCAACCCGAGAAGGGCACGGGTATCGCAATGATCTGCACGTTCGGCGACCTCACCGACGTGGTGTGGTGGCGTGAGTTCAACTTGCCGACGCGCGCGATCATTGGCCGCGACGGTCGCATCATCGCAGAGCCTCCTGCGACGATCGTCGGCGAAACTGGTCGTGCTCACTACGCGACACTCGCCGGAAAGTCGGCCAAGCAAGCACAAACCGCGATCGTCGAACTGTTGCGAACATCGGGCGACCTGAAGGGTGAACCGCGCACGATCACTCACCCTGTGAAGTTCTACGAAAAGGGCGATCGTCCGCTCGAGATCGTCACCAGTCGCCAGTGGTACATCCGCAACGGCGGACGCGACGAGTCGCTGCGCAACGCATTGCTCGCCCGCGGCGAAGAGATGGTGTGGCATCCCGATCACATGCGACACCGGTACTCCAACTGGGTGCAGGGTTTGAACGGCGACTGGTTGGTTTCGCGCCAGCGTTACTTCGGCGTGCCGATCCCGGTGTGGTATCGCGTCGATGCCGACGGCCAACCCGACTACGACTCCCCGCTCGTGCCAAGTGCCGACCGATTGCCGATCGACCCGAGCACCGATGTGCCCGATGGGTTCACCGCCGCACAACGCAATGTCACCGGTGGCTTCGTCGGCGACCCCGATGTGATGGACACCTGGGCCACTTCATCGCTCACGCCGCAGATTGCCTCGCACTGGGCCGACGGTGACGAACTCTTTGCGCGTGTCTTCCCGATGGATATGCGACCACAGGGGCACGACATCATCCGCACGTGGTTGTTCTCCACGATGGTGCGCTCGCACTTCGCACACGGCGGCATTCCGTGGAAACGCGCCGCACTCTCCGGCTGGATCCTCGACCCTGATCGCAAGAAGATGTCAAAGTCGAAGGGCAACGTCGTCACGCCGATTGATCTGTTCGACAAATACGGCAGCGATGCCGTGCGTTACTGGGCGGCGTCGGCGCGACCCGGTGTCGACACGGCATTCAGCGAAGATCAGATGAAGGTCGGCGGCAAACTCGCCACCAAGTTGCTCAACGTCACAAAGTTCGTGCTCACGTTTGAGTGCGACGAAGACGGCAACGCCGGCACGCAACTTGGCACTTCGGCAGACGAGCGAATCTCACAACCGCTCGACCGGGCGATGTTGGCGCGCCTCGCCGCCGTCGTCGCTGACGCCACTGCAGCGTTCGACGAACTCGACTACGCGCGGGCGCTTGAGCGCACCGAGTCGTTCTTCTGGTGGTTCTGCGACGACTATGTGGAACTCGTGAAGACTCGCGCCTACGGCAAAGTGGGTGCCGATGGTGCACCGGCGAAGTTCGCCGACTGTTCGCCCGACGAAGTTTCCGTGCGTCGCGCACTGCATCGCGCGCTCAGCGTGGTACAACGACTGTTCGCCCCGCACATGCCGTTTTGCACCGACGAAGTGTGGTCGTGGTGGCAATCAGGCAGCGTGCACCGTGCCACCTGGCCGACGAACGACGCGACGAAACACCCCACCAACGACTCGTCCCTCGGCACTGCTTCTTCCGACAGCGACACCGAGCTGCTACTCGACACGGCGAGTGCCGTACTCTCCGAGATTCGTCGCACCAAGACCGAAGCCAAGGTGTCGCAACGTGCAAAGGTCTCGGCGGTGATCGTGTCATGCGACTCCGCGCGCAGCGCCGCAGTACGCGAAGCGCAATCCGATCTCGTCAAGGCCGGCAGCGTCACTGAATTCAGCGTGATCGACGGCGCCGAACTCAGCGTCTCCGTCACCCTCGCCCCCGCCACATGACCGCACCGCACGATCCTGCGCCAACCACGGCTGCACCGCGCACACCTGCGCGTCCGCGT
>VGBY01000138.1 GCA_016870295.1 Actinomycetota bacterium | reverse complement strand
CGAGCCTCTACTTGCATCTCGACGCGCTGGTCGGCAATCTCCAGCATGCGACGGGTGCCGTCAAAGAGCAGTCCGCGGAAGTCGGTGATGAGCCCGAATGAGTACACATCGATGCCGAGATCGTCAACGATTATGGCGAGTTCATCGCATTGTTCGACGGAATAAAACTGCACCTCGTCACAGACGAGAAAATCGAGCGGCATGTGTTGGCGGGCGAGTGCCACGAGATTCGGGGTCGCACTGATGTCGACGGCCGGCGACGACACACCGAGTCGGCTCGTGACTTGCGCGCCATCGCGGTCGAGTTTCGTAAGCAAGAGACCACGCAGCCCACGACTCGACAAGTTGTGGTGAATCTGAAGCGCCAACGTGCTCTTGCCAGAACCCATCGTGCCGAAGCTGAAGCGCAACGTGGCCATCGTCGCCCCTAGTTGACGGAGAATCCGCGCAACGGCAGTGTCGGGCGTTGCAGCCAGTTGTCATCGAGATACTCAGCCGCGCCATCGATGGCGTGAATGGTGTAGGCATGCCGCGGTTTGTCACTGGTATTCGCGGCGGAGAGGTGTGGCACTGCGCCGTCCAGCAAAACGAGCGTGCCGCGCTTGGCCTCGAGGCACACGAGATTGTCAAGCGGGTAGGGCGCTGGATCGAGCACGTCGGTGACCGTGGAAGTGCGAGCGTCGTTCAACCGCGAGCGTGTGCGCACCGGCCAGCGATGGCCGCCGGGCACTGCCCACATGCAACCGTTCTCGCGAGTGGCATCGTCGATGGCGAACCAAAAGCCGACGACGCTGCGCGGTTCGGTCCACAAATACGTGTGATCGGTGTGGCACGTCACTTCGCCGCCGATGTGCGCCTGCTTGAAGATGTACATCGACTGCAGGAGGAGGGCGTTGGCCATCCCAATGTCGTGGGCGACCGCCGCCAGCTCGGGCGTGCGACTGAACGAACTAAACACGGGATCGAGATCGTGCATCGCGTGACCAAGTTTGTTGAGCGAGAGATGTGCTTTGGCACGCAAGCGACCGTCAGCATCGAAGGCATCTTTCTCAAAGAAACAGCGGATTGCCTCGCCGCTCGAGAGGAAGTAGTCGTCGCTCGCATGTTGTGGCGTGCCGTCGGCAGTGAACACGGTGGCTTGCTCGGGCGAGGGAACGTACTGTTCGGCAAGTTGAAGAGCGCGCTCGCGGAGTTGCAGACATCGCTCGGCTGGCGCGAAGTTCGGGAGCACGAGAAATCCGTCGTTGCGAAAGTCGGTAATCTGCTGGTCGGTGAGGTAGCGGCCCATGACGACGTCAACCGTTCGGGTTCGTGAAGTTGGACGCTTCAGGAAACGCGTGCGGGATGAGATCGGTCATCGGTCGAGGGACTCCGTCGACCTCCACCAACAATGAGGGGCCGCCGTGTTCCCACAGCAACTGGCGGCACCGACCACACGGGGTGACTGGGGCATCGTTGCCGAGCGTGCAGACGGCGACGAGCCGTCCGCCGCCAGTGCGCGCCAGTTCGCTGATCATGCCGCACTCGGCACACAACGTGAGACCGTAGGACGCGTTCTCCACATTGCAACCCGTGACGATGCGGCCGTCGTCGACCAACCCGGCAGCACCCACCCGAAACTTGGAGTACGGCACGTACGCAAGTTGCATTGCTTCACGAGCGCGCTGGCGCAGCAGGTCCCAGTCAATCGTTGCCACGGCACGCCACGATAGCCAGCACGACGAATTCAGCGTCGGGTTCGCTCTAACTCGTGCAGCACGATGCCGCCGCCCTTGCGTACCCAAAGCCCGGCGCCAGCATGCATGAAGCCCCGCGCGAGCCGCTCGTGATACCAGTTGCCGGAGCGGAGGTGTGCATTGAGATCGGTGGTTGAACGATCAACGGTGTGTTTGGCGTCGAAGGCGGTGAGCGCGTCGAAGTACATCACCGTGCGTGTCGCCATCGTGAGGTTGCGCAGTGCGCGCGCGGCGGCACGATCATCGAGATATTGCAGCACGTCCATACAAATGACGAGGTCGTAAGGCTGCGACGGCGCCCATTCGGCGATGTCACGCAACTCGTGCCCGAACTGCTCGCAAGCATGCTCGCTCACATCAGTGGATGTGACGCGAACGTCGGGGTGCATCGTGCGGTACCACGCGCTCCAATCACCTGGCCCCGCGCCAACCTCGAGCACGGAACGTATCGAGCCACCCCACCACGCCACCATCTCGTGCACGGCTGTAGCAAGATGACCAACTTCGTTCATCGTGCGCACGGGTTGCTCGCCGTAGTAACGCGCAAAGTAATTCGCGTCGAAACGTGAGTTTGTCACGCATTGTGTGTAGCAGCAGGGCAAGTAGTCTTCCAACCACGAAAGGCGGAATGAACATGTCGGTTTTCTCCGTAAAGATCAAGGGCCTCACAGCGGGCGACGATGCACTTGCTGGTGTGGCGAACAAGGTGGTGCTCGTCGTGAACGTGGCGTCGAAGTGCGGGCTCACACCGCAGTACACCGGTCTTGAGGCGCTGCACAAGGAGTTTGCCGCACAGGGCTTCAGCGTGCT
>VGBY01000137.1 GCA_016870295.1 Actinomycetota bacterium | reverse complement strand
ACGACAGCATGTGGATCTTTTCGATCTCTTCGATCGTGGCCTGCTCGGGCATGTTGACGGTCTTGGAAATTGCACCGGAGAGGAACGGCTGCACCGCGCCCATCATGCGAACGTGGCCCTCGTAATGAATGACGTTGTCACCCATCGAGCAGGCGAACGCCGCCAGATGCTCGGGACGCAGGTCGGGTGAACCGACGATCGTCTTGTTGGTGTCGATGTACTGCACGATGCGGTCGACGACCGGCGCTTCGTAGCCGAGTTTCGCCAGCGCACGCGGCACCGTCTGGTTGACGATGGTCATGTTGCCGCCGCCGACGAGTTTCTTGAACTTGACGAGTCCGAGGTCGGGCTCGATGCCGGTGGTGTCGCAGTCCATCATCAGGCCGATGGTGCCGGTTGGAGCGAGCACCGAGGCCTGGCTGTTGCGCACGCCGTATTCCTCGCCGTCGCGCACGGCGGCGGCCCACGACGTGGACGCTGCTTCAACCAAGTCGTGTTGTACGACGTCGACGTTGTCGATTTCCTTATCGGCGTCACGGTGCATGTGCAACACGTTGAGCATGTAGCGCTCGTTGGCGGTGAAGCCGGCGAACGGTCCCATGCGGCTCGCGATGCGGGCGCTGGTGGCGTACGCGTGACCGGTCATCATCGAGGTGAGCACTGCCGCCCACGCGCGACCACCCTCGGAGTCGTACGGCATGCCGAGTGCCATCAGCAACGCGCCGATGTTGGCGTAGCCGAGACCGAGCTGACGGAAGAGGCGGCTGTTCTCCGCGATCTTCTCCGTCGGATAGTCGGCATTGCCAACGAGGATTTCCTGCGCGGTGAACACGACCTCGATCGTGTGGCGGTACGCCTCGACGTCGAACGTGTCGTCGTCATTCAGGTACTTGAGCAAGTTGATCGAGGCCAAGTTGCAGGCCGAGTTGTCGATGTGCATGTATTCGCTGCACGGGTTGGAGCCGTTGATGCGGCCCGCGGCGTGCGCGGTGTGCCACTTGTTGATGGTGGTGTCGAACTGCAAGCCCGGGTCGGCGCATTCCCACGACGCGGTGGCGATCTGACGCCACAAGTCGCGCGCCTTCATGGTGCGGATGGTGCGACCGTCTTTGACGGCCTTCAGATCCCAGTCGCGGTCTTCTTTGACGGCCTGCATGAACTCGTCGGTGACGCGCACCGAGTTGTTGGCGTTCTGGTACTGCACCGAGAACGAGTCGACGCCGTCGAGGTCCATGTCGAAGCCGGCGGCAGAGAGGGCGCGGGCCTTCTTCTCTTCGCGCGACTTGCACCAAATGAACTCTTCGACGTCGGGGTGATCGACGTTGAGGATGACCATCTTGGCCGCACGGCGGGTCTTGCCGCCCGACTTGATGGTGCCGGCCGAGGCGTCGGCGCCGCGCATGAACGAGACGGGGCCGGAAGCCGTGCCGCCGCCCTTCAGAATTTCTGCGCTACTGCGGATGGCCGAGAGATTGATGCCCGAACCCGAACCGCCCTTGAAGATGATTCCTTCTTCGCGGTACCAGTTGAGAATGCCGTCCATCGTGTCTTCGACGGAGAGGATGAAGCAGGCGCTCGCCTGCTGCGGCACGCCCTTCACGCCGATATTGAACCACACCGGGCTGTTGAAGGCGGCGCGCTGGGTGACGAGGATGAACTTCAGCTCGTTGCGGAAGGCCTCGGCCTCCTCGTCGTCGACGAAATACCCGCCCTGAATGCCCCAATTGGCGATGGTGTCAGCGACGCGGTCGATGACCTGGCGCAGCGATGTTTCGCGCTCTGGTGTACCAAGAGTGCCACGGAAATATTTCTGCGCGACGATGTTCGTTGCGTTCAGTGACCACGATTCGGGAAACTCAACGCCGAGTTGTTCGAAGGCCACGCTGCCGGTCTTCCAGTTGCTGATGCGCGCGTCACGCTTTTCCCACGCGATGGTGTCGTACGGGTGAACATTGGGTTGCGTGAAGTGTCGACGGATGCCGATCGAGAGACGCTCCGGAGCGATGGACATTGCATTGCCTTTCGTAGTAGGTGGGGTCTTGTTCTAGTTGATGGTGATGCGCTGACGGTGGACTGTGTTCTTGGGGGACTAACAACCATAGTGGTTCGAACTGAAACCACAAGGGATAGTAGAAAACAGCCCGAAATTATGGTTCCGCCCACAACCGGTAGCGCCAGCCTACAGGCGTGAAATTCGGGTGGTAGTGGATTTTTGGGTGAATTTTTCGGCTGTGCGCAAAGAAAGTTACGCAGCCGCAACCTGCGATGACCTAGCGCGCGATGCGGGCGCCGTGCGATGCGACTCGCGGTGGCGAATCGGCGACAGCGGGCGTCAGGCGGTGGCGACGACGGCCAGTGCGACGGGAATCCCGTTCAAGACGGCATTGCCCGACAACGGATCGATCGCCTCGTGGTCGGTGAGCACGTTCGAATTCACCCCGGCATATTCGCGCGCGACGGATTGTCGAGTTCCGGGCTCGTCGTGACCCCAGCCGTGCGGCAAACTCACCACTCGCGGTCGAATTCCGTCGGTGATCTCGGCTGGCGCCACCACACTGCCCACCCGACTGG
>VGBY01000136.1 GCA_016870295.1 Actinomycetota bacterium | reverse complement strand
CCCATCGCTGACTTGGTGGCGGCGATGTTGCGGTCGATGAATGGCAACTCCCTGGTGCTCACGTTCGGTTGCACGATGAAGCGCTGCACGACCGCGGGATACACGCCACCTGCGGTGATGGCAATCACGATCCACAGCACCGTGGCCAAGATGGGCAGGCGCCACCCGCGCTGGCGGAAGTTGGCGAGAAACAGCACGGCGACAGCGAGCGAAACCAGAATCATCAACTGCGTGGCCGGCAACTGCGCATTCACGTCGGTGTAGGTCGCGCCTTGCACCACGCCGCGCGTTGAGCGCGTCAGGTTGTAGCGCGAGAACCAGTAGTCCACCGCCCGCACGACGGACAACACGGCAAACAGCACACTGAGATGCACTTTGGCGAGTGGTGTCACTTTGCGCCCTTGAATCTGCAGACGAATTCCGCCGTTCAACGCATGCACGCCGGCAGTAACGAGCGTGATCAAGACGAGTGCGGCGAACGACCAGTCGACGACGAACTCGATGAATGGCAACCGCATCAAATAGAAACTCACGTCTTGGCTAAACAACGGGTCCTTCAACCCGAACGGCACCGTGTTGCGGAAGAGCGCCCAGTCCTGCCACTGTGCGGCTGCGGGCGAACCGATCATGAAACCAAGCAGTAGCGCGACGATCGCCCTCAGCGTCCACCTGCGACGAGACGTGAGCTGGCGATACCCAGCGAGTGCGCGCTCTTGTGGCGTGGCGGGCACGAATTCCGGTCGCAGACGGTCTGCAATCCACATGTTCACGGCGAGAACGACGGCGAAGACCAGCGTGAATGCGGTCGCCAAACCCAGCCGCGTAAGAAGCACGCCCCAGAACACGTCGGTGCGCCCGAGCGATTGGTGCCACAGCACATCTATATAGAACGATGCGACGCTGCGCCCCGACGCGAACAACGCGACGACGGCGATGAGCACCACCGACAAGATGATTCGACTGCGGCGTGGGCGCCGGAAGGTGAATCCACCACCCCCGGGGAACGACGGACGACGTGGCAAATCACCGGGGATACGCATGGCGCCGAAGGCTACTTGTCGAGCGGCACAACGAGACAGCGACATCCGGCATGAGCCAGCGGTTGATCGTGTCCGGTCGGAAACACTTCACCACGACGCACGCGCCCGGCGAGCGCGTTGTCTTCAGCGTCGGAGCACGCGGGCCCGTTCGGGTCGACTGCCCAACACACATGTGTCTTCGTGTCACAACCAACGAACAGTCCACGCGCGTAGGCGAGGTGTGCAATATCGACTACTACCGCTTCAAGTCGTTGCGTCTTCCATTCGGCGAATTCGGCGCGCAAACGCTGCATGAGCGTGTCGCGATCACCGGCTGCATGATCCACCGCAGCAGCGATGCGGTCGTGCAGCGGACGAATCATGTCGTTCACGATGAAGTCACGCACCGACTCCAGCACACCACCACTGGTCACCGACTTGCGCACATCGGATCGTCGTGATTCCGTCAGCGAACGGGCGGCATCAACCGCCACGCTCAGCACATCATCGCGCACCAGATCAATGCAACGCTGCGCATGATCCGGCGGCGTCGGCAGCATTGCGGCGACGGTGAGTGTCGAGCGCTTGGTGCCGATGTGCGTGAGCAGCGCATTCTCATCATCAGCGAGCACACGCTTCAACGCCCGAGAAATGTTCGGGGTCGCGGCAGTCACCACTTCATCACGACGACGAAAGACCGCCGGGTCAACGGGTCGTGGTCGCACCGCTTTGCCAGTCGGCTCGGGGGTGCTCGGCGTTGTCACCTTGTCGGCCGCCTCTGGCTGTTTGGTCGGCGTTGCTTTACCGAGCGACCCAGCCTTGGTGGTCGTCAAGTCCTGCTTGGTTTCACGCGCTACTTTCTGCGGGCTCGAGGCACGCAGCCGTTCAAAGATTTCGTCCACACGGCTCGGGGTCGGCGGCGTGACCGGCACATCGGGCTGTGCCTCGACGCGCTCGAACGTAGGGTGCTCGGGTGCGCGTGCGATTGGCGCGGCAGCGGAGCTTGTTTCGTCGGCGGTCGATTCGGTTTCCGTTGCATCATCCGTCATCTCATCCGTCGCGCCAGCACTGCTCGTCGGACGCTCCGACTTGCGCGCCTCACTCTTGCGCTTGCGGTCAAAGATGCTGACGACCTCGGCGATGTGCTCGGTACCGCGATCAGAAGTGCTGGCGGCCGGAGTGTTTGCAACAGGGGTGCTGGCAGCCGGAGTGTCCGCTACATCGTCATCGACAGCGGCACGAGTGGTTGTCTCCACTTGCGATTCCTCTTCCACCGTCGCTTCTGGGGCATCAATCGTCGGAACAGTTTCGCCATCAACCGTGGTGTGCACATTGGTCGTAGCCACTTGGTCGTCTGCTTGACGCGCACCGCCCAATTCATCCTGGTACTGCTTGGCGTCAAAGATCGGCGTGTCGGTTGTGCGGGTCGGGCGCGGCGGTGGCGGAGCATCGGGCGGCACGAGGGGTGGCACGATTCCCGTACCGCGGATCGCCTCATCGAACTCGGTCAAGTCACCAACGACATCGGTTGCTGCATGACGGGCGCGCTCGAACGCCGTCAGCAATCGTTCGCGCTCGTGCACGAGATGCTCGAGTTCGCGGCGTGCTTCCTCCGTGCGCTTGGCCATGTCGGCGAGCACCCGCTCGCGGTAGGCGCGAA
>VGBY01000135.1 GCA_016870295.1 Actinomycetota bacterium | reverse complement strand
GCTTTCTCGGCGACGCGCCGCACCTTGCGCAATTCATCCATCAGATTGGTGTTCGTCTGCAAGCGACCAGCCGTATCTGCGAGCACAAGATCGATATTTCGTGCCGCCGCACTTTGCACACCGTCGAACACCACCGATGACGGATCCGCACCTTCTGCCCCACGCACGATGGCCGCCCCGGTACGTGTGGCCCATGTTTCAAGTTGCTCACCAGCTGCGGCACGAAACGTGTCGCCCGCCGCCATCAGCACGCTGCGACCATGGGCGATTTGCTGAGCGGCGATCTTGGCGAGGCTCGTCGTTTTGCCAGCGCCATTGACGCCGACCATCAACCAGATGTTGGGGGTGCCACGTGCTGAGTCGAAGGTGAGCGAACGATTTGCATCGGCGAGGCGCGACACCATGTCGTTGCGCAGGGCGCTGATGAGTGCACTTGGTTCGGTGATCTCGCGGCGCTTCACGCGGTCGCGAAGCGAATCGAGCAACGACGTCGTTACCTTCACGCCGAGGTCGGCTCGCAACATGGCTTCTTCGAGTTCGTCCCACGTCGACTGATCGATGGCGCTGCGACGAAGCACGCCGGTGGTGACACCGGCAAACACACCGCGAGCACGAGCAAGGCGGTCGCGGAAACTTGGCGGCGCGGCGACATCGGCCGGTTGCGGCGTTGCCGGGGCCACAACTGGCACGGGTGCCGGTGCATGTGGCGGTGCGGGTGCGACTGGCACCGAGGGCTTGTCGCGACGTGAACGACGCGCGACGACGGCCGCGCCGCCGAGGCCAAGCACCGCCGCCGCAACGGCGACGTAAATCCAGATTTCGTTCACGCCGATTGCGCGGCGACTCGCTCCACCACCACGCGCGACGAGCCACCCGGTTGCATCGTGACGCCGAGCAGGCTGTCACCTGCCTCCATCGTGCGCTTCTGGTGGCTGACGATCAACAACTGCGCTTCTTGGCGGAACTCGTGGATGAGCCCGAGGAAGCGGTGCAGGTTCACGTCGTCGAGGGCGGCTTCGACTTCGTCCATCACATAGAACGGCGACGGGCGGCTACGGAACACCGCAAAGAGGAATGCCAACGCCGTCAACGCGCGCTCACCGCCCGACAGCAACGAGAGCTTCTTGATGTTCTTGCCACCCGGCTTTGCTTCGACTTCGATGCCGGTATTGAGCAAGTCGTCGGGCATCGTGAGCACCAAGCGGCCGTTGCCACCGGGGAACAACGTTGCAAACAGTTTCGCGAAGTTGTCGCGCACATCGGCGTAGGCCGAAGCGAACATCTGCTGAATCTCGAGGTCGACCTGCTTGATCACCTTCACCAATTCGCGGCGTGAATTCTTTACGTCTTCCAACTGTTCTTCGAGGAAGGTGTTGCGTTGCGACAGCGCCTCGAATTCTTCGAGCGCCAACGGGTTGATCGGGCCCATGATGCGTAGTTCGCGCTCGAGTTCGCGCACCTTGAGGATCGGTGTCGTGCCGTCGGGCAGTTCGGGGGCGGCGGTGTCGATGGCGACCTGCGGCTCGACTTCAAGGTCGCGACGCAGCGTGTCGATGGCACCCTCCAATCGCACCCGCACCTCGCCTTGCTCAATCTCCACGCGACGGTTGAGTTCGCGCCGCTCTTCGAGCGACTTCTCATTGGCTTGGCGCTCTTTGCGGGCCTCGTCGAGGCGGCGGCTGATCTCGCGCATCTCGGTGCTCTGGCGGGCGCGCTCTTCGTGCAATTCGCGCTGGCGGGCATTCAGCACGTTCACAATTCGCTCGACTTCTTTCATCGCATCGGCGAGTTTCTGCACTTCTTGTTCGATGCGCCGCGAGCGACGGGCTGCATCACGACGCGCCTCGGAGTCGTTGCCGAGGCGGCCCTCGATCTCGGTAAGCCGCGTGCGCAGCAGGCTTTCGCGCTGCTCGAGGCCGGCGACTTCGATGTCGTGTTCTTGGGCGTTGTTGCGCTCTTCTTCGGCACGAGTGGCGGCGCGGGCCTCGCTACCACGGGCGTCGGCGAGCGACGCGCGAGAGGCGTTGAGTGCCAACTCGGCATCAACCAGGCGGGCGGCAGCATCCCTGGCGGTTGATTGCGCGTTCGCGAGCGCCTCGGCGCTCACCTGTGAAAGCCCCACACGCAGCGAAGTGGCCGACAAGCGGTCACCCTCGCGAGTAACGACGATGATGTTCGGGTCACGCAGTGCCGAGTCGACGGCGGCATCAAACGACGATGCAAACGTCACGCGCGACAGCAACACATCAAGCAGATGATTCACGCCGGCTTCGTGGGTGCCGGTGCGCGCTCGCACGTGGCTGCGCAATTCTTTGACCGGCTTGACGGCCGCAGACTTCAGCGAATCGAGCGCGAGCACGGCACCGGGGTTCTTCGTGGTGCGCAAGTGCGACAGCGCGGCTCGCGCATTTGCGGTGTCGTCGATGACGACGGCGGCAATCGACTCGCCGAGCGCGGCTTGCACCGCCGCGCGCCAGTCGTCGTCGATGTCGATGAGGTCAAGCAATGTTCCGACACTGCCCTTTGCTTCGCGCAACGTTTGCGCACTGAGTGCTTGAGCATCGATTGACGCCTGTAGTGCTTCGACACGAGCGGCACCCGCGGCGGCAGCACTGGAGGCTGTCGCGTGCGCAGTGACGGCCTCGTCGAGCACGCGTTGGGCCTCGGCGGTGACGGCGTGCGCCGTGGCAAGTTCGGCCGCGGCGAG
>VGBY01000134.1 GCA_016870295.1 Actinomycetota bacterium | reverse complement strand
GCTGCCTGCAGCACCATCGACTCGATGCGACGGAGCGCATCGTCGGGCGAATTCGCGTGACAGGTCGCCAACGAGCCGTGGTGCCCGGTGTTCATCGCCGTCAACATGTCGATGGCCTCACTGCCGCGCACTTCGCCGAGCACGAACCGATCGGGCCGCATTCGTAGTGCGCTACGCAGCAGCGTGGCCAGGCTCACTTCGAGTGAGCCGTCGTACGTGGCGGGGCGAGCCTCAAAGCGCAGCACGTGTTGTGTCTGTAGTCGCAACTCGGCAATGTCTTCCACTGTGATGATGCGCTCGCCGTCAGACACATGAGCGCACAGCGCGTTGAGCAGGGTGGTCTTGCCGCTCGAGGCGGCGCCGGCGACCACGATGTTGCAGCGTTGAAACACCATCTCGCGTAGCAACTCGACCACCTCGTCACCACCAAACGCTGAGAGCGGCAGGTCACGCACGTGAAAGCGGCGAATGCTGAAACATGGTCCGTCGACCGCAACGGGTGGAATCACGATGCAAACCCGTGATCCGTCGTCGAGTCGCGCGTCAACCACTGGCGACGCTTGGTCGACACGTCGGCCGATCGGCAGGAGAATCCGCTCGATGATGCGGGCCACCTCGCCACTACGTAAGGTCCCAACGCGTACGACACCACCTTCACGTTCGACCCAGATGTCGCGTCCGGCGTTGACCATGATTTCGCGCACGAGCGGGTCGGCAAACCATTGGGCGAGCGCTGACGAGTGGGCCCAATCCGAGTTCGTCTGCCGAACGATCGGGACGACGCTCACAACAAGCGGGTGAGTTCGTCAGCGAGTTGTTTGGGAAGCCGTGTAGCAAGTAGGCCGGCGTCGACGCTGCGGGCGACGCCATCTGACACGGTGATTTCGCCGACCACAGGTGCGCCGACAACCGACTGGATGTCGCGTGCGGTGAGTGACCGCCCGGCTTCGCGGATCACGACCACACCATGCGGTCGCGTTGCCAATCGTGCCGCACGACGCAATGCCAAGTAGCACGGTCGCAGCACCAACCAGTCGTTACGCAACGAGTTGCGCAACGACTCCGGCGGTTGCAGCGTGCCGAAGTCGAACACCGTGTGTTCGTCGACCACTCCAACCAGGTCGTGCAGTGCCTCATCAGAAAAGGAGGTGGCTGAACCGGCGGGCACCACACGGAGTCGTGATGTGGCGTTGAGGTGCAGGTGACCGAACTCCTGCGCGTCGCGACCGGGACTTGACAACCAGTCGCGAATACCTCTGCCCGCCGGCTCTGCCATTCCCAAGACGGAAGGCACGTCACCGCCGAAATCGACGATGGTGGCCTTGCCGTGGCGGTCAGCGAGCGCAAGGGCAAGAGCAGCCGAAAACACCGTGGTGCCGCTGCCGCCCTTCACTGTCCAGCAACCGAACATCTCGCGTACCTCCTGGGTGAGTGTGAACGCCACTCAATGGGGTGTGTGCGCGAAGCAACGAATTCGGCAGAAAAATTCGAGATGCTGAAGCGCTATGAAAGCGGGGTCAGTCGCACCGCGATGTCAGCCGCCAATCTGGCGTTGTTTTCGGCCAGGGCGAGATTTGCGCGCACGGCTTCGCCGCTTGTATCTGCGGCAATCTCGGCGAGCACCATCGGGGTAACAGCGGCGCCGGTAACACCGCGCGAATCGGCAGTGCGTAGCGCCCGGTTGATCGCATCATTCATCTTCGCCGCGTCGATTGCTTGTGCCGCCGGCACGGGCGTGCATACGAGCATGCCGCCACCGAATTGCCGACGCACAGCAGCGACGCGCGCCAGCACATCAAGATCGTCGATGCGATGGGTGAGTTTCAGCCCGCTCGAGATGACGGTGAACGCCGGAAACTCGTCGCATCGATGCCCGATGACGGGTACACCGAGAGTCTCCAACATCTCAAGGGTGCGCGGTAGATCGAGGAACGACTTGGCGCCCGCCGAAACGGTGACCACCGGGTGACGGGCGAGCGCCGAAAGATCCGCGCTCACATCGCCGTGCAGTTCGGCGCCACGGTGCACGCCACCGATGCCACCCGTCGCAAAGACGCGTACGCCTGCGGCCGCCGCAAGCGCCAACGACGCCGACACCGTGGTGGCACCGAAGTTCCATCCCTCACCGATGGCGACGGCGAGATCACGTTCCGCCACCTTGCGTGCTGCCCCGAGGATTCGCTCGTGCTCATCGTCGCGCAGGCCGATGCGTGCCACACCATCCAGCACGGCGGTTACCGCCGGCACCGCACCGAGTTCGCGAATGACACGCAGACAGCGCTCGAGTGCCTCGCGATTTGCGGGTGTCGGCAACCCGAGGTTGGAGAAGATCGTCGACTCCAGCGCGACGATGGGTTGGCGATTGGCGAGGGCCTTCGACACTTCGGGTGACAACGTGGGGGAGAAGGCAGCCGTCGTCATTCGGTCTCCAGCGTGGCACCCGGCAACATCACGACGCGAGCCGCAATCGTCTTGGCACTCGCCACGCAGTCGGTGAGCGACTTCCCCGCATCGTGCGCGGTGAGGAACCCGGCTGCAAACGCATCGCCGGCACCCGTGGCGTCGACGACATTCGCAACGGCATCCACCGAAAACGTGAGCACATCACCGTCTGGCGACCACACATGGATCGGCTGTGCAGCATCTTTCACCACCACACGTCGCGCACCATGCAACGAGGTCGGCGCCAAGCCAGCTGCTTCCGCTTCAGCACGCGTGCACAACACGACGTCGGGTGACAACTCAGCGAGCAGTGTCTGCACGACGCTTGCACCAAGTTGTGCAATGAGTGC
>VGBY01000133.1 GCA_016870295.1 Actinomycetota bacterium | reverse complement strand
GCGCGCTCGTGACGATCATCTGTTGGTAGGGCACGGTGGCGAGCAGTCGCGCGAACAGTGCCTCGGCGCGGCGAGTGTCGAGCGCGGCGAGCACATCGTCGAGCACCACGACCGGTGGTGTGCCGTGTCGCTCGGTAACGGCCTGGTGCGCGGCCATGCGTAATGCCAGGCCAAGTGAGTGTTGTTCTCCGTGCGACCCCTGCGAGCGTGTGGCAAAGTCGTCGAGTTGCACGATGAGGTCGTCACGGTGCGGACCGACGGTGCTCGTGCCACGCCGCAGATCATCGACACGGGAGGCGGCCAATGCGACGGCCAACCCGGTCTCGCGCCATGGCGCCTCATAGGTGAGTAGCACCGTGCATGGCTCATCGACGAGCGATTGGTATGCGCGCTGCACGAGCGGGGCGATCGTCGCGACGAATTCCGCGCGGGCTCGACCCACTTCGTCGCCGACACTGGCCAGTTTGTCGTCCCACACATCGAGTGTGGCGAGCGTCGCTGACGACGGGTTCCAGCCGGACTCTTTCAGCAGCGCATTGCGCTGCCGCAACACGCGTTCCAGTTCGCCGACGAGGTCAAGTCGGGTCGGGTCGCACGCCACGATGGCGTCGTCCAAGAATGTGCGGCGTTCGGACGCCGAGCCGTTGACGAGAAAACGGTCGTCGGGGGAAAACACCGTCGTGCGCAGGGTGCCGAGCAGGTCGCGGGTGCGGGTGATGCGCTTGCGGTTGACCTGGGCGACCGAACGACCGGCACGCTTCAACTCGATCTCCACGAGGAACTCGCGCTCGTCGTCGTGCACCACGTCGGCACGCAAGAACGCACTGTCAGCGCCGATGCGTACGACGTGGTCGTTGGTGGTGCCGCGGAACGACTTCATCGTCGACAGCACCACGAGTGCCTCGGCGAGGTTCGTCTTGCCCTGGGCATTGTCGCCGACCAGTGCGTGCACACCCGCACCAAGCGCGAGTTGCAGTGATTCGTAGTTGCGAAAGTTGGTGAGCTGCAGCGAGCGGACGATCACGACGTGAGTCGTTGCGGCATCACCAGGTAGAGATAGCCGTCGTTCGTCGAGCCGCGCAACACTGCCGGCTTGATCGGGTCGCTCGATTCGATGCTGATCGACTCACCGTTGCACGCTTCGATGCCCTGCAGCAGATAGTCGGGGTTGAAGCCGATGGTCATCTCCGGCCCCTTGTAATCGGCGTCGAGTTCTTCGATCGTTTCGCCGGTGTCGTTGGTGTGCACCGACAACTTGAGCGCGCCGGAGGCTTGCGTGAGCCGCACGGGGATGGTGTCGCGCGCGTACACCTTCGAGCGGCGCACGGCATCGAGCAGTGCCTCACGATTGACCGACAACTTGTTCGGGTACGACGGCTGCACGAGCTGTTTGTAGTTGGGGAACTGCACGTTGAGCAACGCCGTCGACAGCGTGGTGTTGCCGACGCTGAACGTGGCGCGATCGGACGCCAAGCGATACGTGATCGTCTCGTGGTCTTTGATCAACCGCAACAGTTCACCGAGGGCACGCGACGGGATGATCACCGAACTCTCACCCGCCAGGGCGGTGCCCGCCACTTGGCGCACCGCGAGTCGGTAACTGTCGGTCGCGACCATCGTCAACCCTTCGGCCTGGTTGCTGACGAGCACGCCGGTGAGTGCCAACCTGGTGAGGTCGGCGCTCGCCGCCCGCACCACTTGGCGCAGTGCTTCGCCGAAGAGTGCGGCCGAGACCTTGCCTTCGGCCGCGCTGGCGTGGATGATCTTCGGGAAGTCGTTGCTCGCATAACACAACACCGACGAGCGATTACGCGCCGCCTCGACGACGAGCGACTCCCCTTCGAGGCTGATCTGCAGTTTTCCGTCGGGTAAGCCGCGCACTAAGTCGGTGAGCACTCGGGCATTCGGCACGACGACGCCGTCTTTTTGTCCGCCCACCGAGAGGGTTGCCTGCATCGAGATTTCTTTGTCGGTGGTGGAGAGCGTGAGGGTGTCGCCGCTGACTGCAAGTTCGACGCCGGCCAAAGCGGGCATCGCGCTCGTGCGCGAGGTGGCGATACGGCTCACGTCGCCGAGCACCTCGTTGAGTTCTTCGCGTTCGACTCGGAATTTCACGATGGGTGCCTCATGCTCTGGTGGATCGGGGGGTTACAGATGTCAGACGTATGCATGTCAATAGCAGTAATAAGTGCTGTGGATTGTGGAGAAACCGGATGTTTTCCAGCGTAGACAAGGGCCGTAGCACGCACAGGTTGCGCTTTCGTGACCACACCTTGCAGCCGTGTCGTTTGCCTGCTGGGGACAACCGGGTGGTTGCGCACAGGGCGTACACAGGTCATCCACGACGTGCGCACAAGCGGGCACACAGCAGTTGCACCAACAGCGGGCGTGGGCGGGCGAGCCGTCATGTCTTGAACATCCGGAGCAGTTCATTGACCTGGTCGAACACCTGTTGGCGATCTTTCATCACGTGCTGGGTCTTTTCCACCGCGTGAATGACGGTCGTGTGGTCGCGGCCGCCAAAGAGCCGGGCGATGGCCGGGTACGACAGGTCGGTGAGTTCGCGCACGACGTACATCGCCGTCTGGCGGGCACCGACGATCGGGCGTTGGCGGCTGCGACCGCGCACGGCTTCCACGGTGACGCCGAGGTAATCGCAGATCTCCGTCAACAACTGCTCGGGGCTGCGTTGCTTGCCGACCCGGCGCGAGACGAGGTCGACGAGCAGTTCGCGCGCGAGGTCGACGTCGATCTGGGCCTTGTTCAGCGACGCGTACGCCGCCACCCGCACGAGGGCACCCTCGA
>VGBY01000132.1 GCA_016870295.1 Actinomycetota bacterium | reverse complement strand
AACCCGACGTACTCGTCACCGGCACGGGCCAAGGCCTACGTCGAGTCGATTCGTGATGTTGTCGAAGAGCAACGTGAATCGAGCGGCGACTCGTGAGCACACCCGTCATCGTGAACGGTCGCTACGAACTGGGTCGTCGCATCGGCCGAGGCGGCATGGCGGAGGTGTTCGTCGCCCGTGATCGTCTGCTCGATCGTCCGGTGGCGGTGAAAATCCTCTTTGCTGAATACGCGAAGGATCCGCTCTTTGTCGAGCGGTTCCGCCGGGAGGCAATGTCGGCGGCGTCGCTGAATCACCCGAACATCGTCGCGGTGTTCGATTGGGGCCAGGTCGACTCCACGTATTACATCGCGATGGAGTACGTGCAAGGTCGCACGCTCGCCGACATCCTGGCCAAACACGAGCGGCTCACCGTGCTGCAAGCCTGCGACATCGCACTCGACATTGCGGCTGCGCTCGGTGAGGCACACAAGGCCGGCGTCGTACACCGCGACATCAAACCTGCGAACGTCATTGTGAGCGCCACCGGACACGTGAAGGTGGCCGACTTCGGTATCGCACGTGCGATTGGGGCAGCCGTCGAGCAGGGTCTCACGCAAACCGGCGCGGTGATGGGCACCGCCACGTATTTCTCGCCCGAACAGGCACAAGGTGGCCAGCCTGACCCGCGCTCTGACCTCTACTCACTCGGCGTGATTCTCTACGAAATGCTGGCCGGTGTGCCGCCGTTCGTCGGAGAAAACGCGATCGCGATTGCCTACAAACAGGTGCACGACCAGCCGGTATCGCTGCGGGCCAAGAACCCTGAAATATCACCGGCTTTCAGCGCCATCGTGATGAAGTGTCTCGCCAAGAATCCGGAGCGTCGCTATGCGACGGCCGCAATGTTGGCCGACGATGTGCGCCGTTTCGTCGACGGTAAGGAAGTGCTCGCCCTGCGCGAAGAACAACAGGCAACCAACGATGCGGGGGCAACGACGCAGTTGCCGATCGTTGGTGGCGACTCAGGCGGACAAACGGCAAGACAGTCGGGTAGCGAGGCTCTTGACGACCAGCCCACCACCGTGTTGCCGACATCTACGGGTGGGCGCTCGCGCGGTGGCGACTATCCGCCGTATGACGACGTGGTGCCTCGCCGCACCGCAGCATGGGTGTTCGGGTCGGTGCTCTCGGTGATCGCCCTCGTGGCGCTCGGCATCTTCGGGTTCCGCGCTCTCACCGATGAGAATGCGGGCGCCAACATCGTGGTGCCGAACGTCATCGGATTGAACATCGACGAAGCCAAGAGTTTGTTGATCGACCTTGGCCTCACACCCATCGAAGACCCACGGGTGCGCGAGAACGCGAGCAACGACATCGTCTACGACCAAACGCCCGTCGCCGACACGCTCGCACGCCAGGGCGAGAACGTGATCCTCGTGTACAACCCCGGCTTCGTACCGGTGACGGTGCCGAACCTCGTCGGCTTGTCGGTGCAGGATGCCACGAACGTGTTGAAGGAGGCGGGTCTGCGACTGGTCGTCGACCAATTCGTGGCATCGACCGATATTCCGGCCAACCAAATCCTGGTGCAGTCACCGACGGCCGGGCTTGGTGCACGCCCGAACTCCGTGGTCACGGTGAACGTTTCTGCCGGCACCAACACCGTGCGTGTGCCTGACGTGATTGGCGATGATCAGACGGCGGCAAGCAAGTTGCTCTCTGCCTCGCCGCTCAATCTCGTGGTCACCATCGTGCTGGAGACGAGTGATGTCATTGAGTTCGGTCGCGTGATTCGCTCTGAACCACTCGGTGACACCGCCGTTGCGCCAGGGAGCGGTGTCACGCTGTACGTTTCGACGGGCAAGCCGACAGTTGCCGCGCCCAATGCGGTCGGCAAGGAAGGTTCTGCAGCGGCGACTGAACTCACATCGCTCGGTTTCTCCGTCACGGTCAACGAACAGCCATTGCCCGCCGGGGATGCCAACGATGGGCGTGTCCTTGCGCAAAGCATTGCTGCAGGTACGAGTGTGGCGCCAGGGAGCGCGATCACCATCACGGTCGGCCGCGCCGATACCACGACAACGACGGTGCCGTAGCCAACTCGCGTACTTGTTGCGGTTCGTCAGCAGCGCGCAAGGAAGTTGCGCAGCATCGCGTGCCCGTGTTGGGTCAAGATGCTCTCAGGGTGGAACTGCACACCCTCCACATCATGATCGCGATGTCGCACACCCATGATGGTGCCGTCGTCGGCACGCGCAGTTACCACAAGCGTCGTCGGCATCGATGATGGCTCGATGACGAGCGAGTGATAGCGCGTCACTTCGAGTGGGGACGGTAATTCGCCGAACACGCCGGAACCATCGTGCGTGATGTGCGAGGTCTTGCCGTGGCGCAGTTCTGGTGCGCGTTCGATGCAGGCACCGAACACCTCCCCGATGGCCTGGTGCCCGAGACACACACCCAGCACGGGCACACGACCGGCTGCCTGCGCGATGAGATCGCACGTGATGCCAGCATCGCGCGGATGCCCGGGGCCGGGTGAGACGAGCAGACCGTCGATGGGTTCACCGAGCAACGAGGTGACGTCTCGTTCGTCGTTGCGCACGACGACGGGATCGGCTCCGAGTTCACCGAGATACTGCACGAGGTTGTAGACGAAGCTGTCGTAGTTGTCGATCACGACGACGCGCGGCGAACTCACGCCTTCAGCCTGCCAAGTTGCGGCACGAGTCGCACCTCGCGCACAGCCCTACACTGAGAGGTCGCATGGCACCCAAGAAGCGCCGCACGGGCGGCCGCGTCACCCCCGCCGGAACTCAACCGTCGCAATATGGTCGTAC
>VGBY01000131.1 GCA_016870295.1 Actinomycetota bacterium | reverse complement strand
TCCGCTCGCGCGTCGACTCGATTGGTGTCGCCGAGCCGGAGATCATTCGCCAAGGCGACACGGTGGTCGTCAACCTTCCCGGAGTGAAGGATCAACAACGAGCACTCGACATCGTCGGGCGAACGGGCGATTTGCAGTTGCGCCCGGTGTTGCAGAGTGGGCAGATTGATCCGAATGCCGGCGCCGCCGAGGGTGACACCACGACGACGGTGCCGACGGAGACGACCGTGCCGACAGACACGAGCGTGCCCGCCGAAGGCGGCCCTGGTGAGTCGCGTGGTGCGCGACCAATGACCGATACGACGGTGCCCACGGAAACCACTGTGCCGACAGAAACCACTGTGCCGACAGAAACCACCGTGCCCACGGAAACCACCGTCGTCGCCGAAGAAGAAGTTGCACCGGTCGCCACCACCACCGCAACACCACCTGCTGGTTCAGAGGTGCTGCTCGGTAAAGACGGATTCGCCTATCTCGTTGGCCCCGTTGCTGCAACGGGTCTCGTGTTCGAGAACACGGCATCGGCAACGATCCAGGGTTCGGGTTGGTCGGTCGTCGTCCAATTGCGCCGCGGTGCAGAAGGTGAAGACGTGTGGAACGCCCTGACATCGCGTTGTTTCTCGCGCGATGCATCGTGCCCGACGGCCCAAGTAGCGATCGTGTTGGACGGCGAAGTCATTTCGGCACCCGTCGTGCAAGAGGCGGTGTTCACCGGCGGGGAAGTGCAGATCACCGGCGACTTCACCGAGCAAGAGGCCCGTGATCTGGCGAAGGTGCTCGAATTCGGCGCCGTACCGGTCAAGTTCGTCGTCTCCCAGGTGCAGACGGTGTCTCCGACACTCGGTGGCGACTCGTTGCGCGCGGCGATCATCTCTGGTCTGGTCGGTCTCGCACTCGTCTTCCTCTTGATGCTCGCGTACTACCGTTTCGTCGCCATCGTGGTGTTCTTCGGTCTCGCCGTGTCGATCGGTCTGCAATTCTCGATCATCACGTATTTGTCGAAGTCAAACGGTCTCGCGCTGTCATTGGCGGGTATCGCCGGCATCATCGTGTCGATCGGAATCGCAGTCGATTCGTACATCGTCTTCTTTGAGCGCCTGAAGGACGAACTCTCGTCGGGTCGCACCCTTCGCAACTCTGCACCGCGAAGCTTCGAGGGCGCATGGCGAACGGTCTTGGCGGCCGACACCGTGTCGTTCCTTGCTGCCGCGGTGTTGTGGTGGCTGACGGTTGGTTCGGTGCGTGGATTCGCGTTCTTCCTCGGGCTGGCAACGCTGGCCGACGTGACCATCGTGTGGTTCTTCACGCGGCCGGCGATGCTCTTGCTGGCGCGTAGCAAGTTCATGTCCACACGTTCGATGCTCGGCATCAAGCAGCCCAAACCGGCGGAGGTTGCATCATGAGCGTGATGAGCGGATTCGGTCGTCTGTACCGCGGCGAGACCACCGTCGACTATTACTCGAAGCGCAAGCCGGCCTTCATCGTGTCGGGCGCCTTCATGCTCGTGAGCGTGATCGTGCTCGTGTTCGGCGGCTTGAATCTCGGTATCGACTTCCGCGGTGGCGTGGCGTGGGAAGCCCCAGCGACATCGACGCTCGACAGTGATGCCGTGCGCGACGTACTGGAAGCCAACGGTGTCGACACGACGAATGCCAAGTTGCAGACCCTTCAGGGTGCAGACGGTGAACGTGTTCGCGTGCAGGTTGGCGACCAAACCGACGCAGTGCGTTCTGCCGTGCAGGTTGCACTCGCCGAACAGGCTGGGCTTGAGACCGAAGAGGTCAGTGTCGCCGCGGTCAGTTCGTCATGGGGTCGCAGCATCACCGTGAAGGCGATACGCGCATTGCTCGTCTTCTTCGTCTTGGTGTCGTTGTTCATCGCCTGGCGGTTCGAGTGGAAGATGGCCGCCTCGGCGATCATCGCAATGGCCCACGACGTGCTGGTGTCGGTGGGTGTCTATGCCATTTTCCGCTTTGAAGTCACGCCCGCCACGGTCGTCGCCTTCCTCACGATTCTCGGCTATTCGTTGTACGACACCGTGGTGGTGTTCGACAAGGTGAACGAAAACATCGTGCGATTCAACACGTCACGGATGTCGATGGCCAACATCGTGAACGTATCGAGCAACCAAGTGTTGGCCCGCTCGCTCAACACCACGCTGTCGTCGGCACTGCCGGTGATCTCATTGCTGGTGGTCGGCTCATTCATCATGGGAGCCACCAGCCTGGAGGAATTCGCCATCGCCTTGTTGGTCGGCATGTTGACGGGTACGTATTCGTCGATCTTCGTGGCGACGCCGTTGTTGGCGATCTTCAAGAACCGCGAGCCGAAGTACGCGGCTGTTGCCGGCCAAGTTGCCAAGGGAGCAGAGATGGCTGCCTTGTTCGAACACTCCACGACGCGCGCCGCACAGAAGGCTGCCGCCGTGGAAGCGGGGGCGAGCCGTGAGGCGTCGGTGTTGAAGAACACATCGAGCAATGTGTTGACGCACCCACCGCGTCCGCGTAAACGCAAGCGCCGCTAGTCGGCGAGCCACGCGTTCGTAGACTTTCGTTATGGCAACCGGTTCGCGGGTGCTGCCATGGCGGCGCCACCAAGCAGCGACCGCGCACGAGCTCGCGCCCTTGCTTGCCGCCTACAAGCGCCGCCACCCGAAGGGGTCGGTCAGCTCGATCAACCGTGCCTATGACACGTCGCGTGAGGCGCATCGGCACCAAACACGCACCACCGGTGAGTCGTACATCACGCACCCCATCGCCGTAGCGAGTGTCATCGCCGACATCGGGCTTGACGAGGCTTCGATCATCGCGGCTCTCTTGCACGATGCCGTCGAAGACACGGAGTTGACGCTCGCCGACATCAGTCAGGCGTTCGGCGACGAGGTCGCTGGCATCGTCGACGGCGTTACGAAGCTCG
>VGBY01000130.1 GCA_016870295.1 Actinomycetota bacterium | reverse complement strand
CGCGCGAGCACCGTCGCAACGTCGTCGCCGCGATGACCCGAGTTACCGAGCACGAGCAACGCGTTGCGGCGCACCCATCGTGGGTTGCGGTCGGCTACATACCACTCACCCACGATGCGCAAGACTTCGTCGTCGGCGGCGGTCAGCAGTTCGAGCGCGTCAACACTGGCACGCTCGTCGCCAACGGCACGGTCGATTGCGCCGCGCCGACTCGGCGGGCACACTTCTTGACAGTCGTCGCATCCATATATACGTGTGCCGAGTGCCGCCCGATGGGCCGGGTCGAATGTGCCGGGCTTTTGCAGCAACCATGCGAGGCACTTGCGCGCGTCGACGACACCAGGTTCGACGATTGCCCCAGTCGGGCAGGCGTCGATGCAGCGACGACACGCGCCACAACCGTCGCCGACTTCGCGCTCGGTGACGCGCAACTCAGCGGTGGTCACCACGCAGCCGAGCACGAACCAACTCCCGAGGCCCTCCAGCAAGAGGTTTGCATTCTTCCCGTACCAACCGAGACCGGCACGGTAGGCGACCTCGCGATCGACGATCGAGTTGTCGTCGGCGAACACCGTGGCGCGATGACCGTCGCTCTTCAATCGTTGCGCTGCCTCGCGTAGTGCGTCGCGAAGTGGTTCGTAGTGGTCGCGCCAGGCGTAGCGCGCCACCCGCGCCGTGACCGCAGCATCACCCGACGATGCCGAGTCATCCGCTGCCGACGACGCTTCACCGCGTTCGGCGACCCAATACGACCGCGCCGCCACGATGATGCTGCGCGCACCAGGCACCGACATCGTCGGGGTCGTCGATCGTTCCGGATTGCGGAACGTGAATTGCATGTCGTCGGCTTGACCCGTCGCCAGCCGCGATTCAATGGCGACGCGGGCGCGAGTCAGCGGGGCTGCGGTGGTGATACCGACTCGATCGGCACCTGCCGCTCGCACGAGCGCCAGCAGTTCCTCGGTGTAGGCGTCAGTCACCCTGCCGAAGGCTACGCACTGCGCTGGTGGCGCAACCGCGGCACGAGGCCGCTCTTGGCCAAGACGGCCAAGGTGCGCAGTTCTTCGTAGTCGAAGATCACCGCATCGTGCTGTGGTTCGCCGCACAACATGGGCACGATGCAGTCGGCGCAGGCCGCGGTATCGCGGGCCACGCAGGTGTCACAGGAGATCACGATGTTCATAGAGCCACCGTGGCGCAGGGGTGTCACTCGGATTCCGAGACGCCGCGGTCGGATGCGGTGACGTCGCGGTCGACCGCTTGACACGCGTCGCAACACCGCGACACCCCCGTGTCATACTCGCGTTGTGAGCATCGACATCATCGAAGACAGCATGCCGTGCGACTATTGCGGCACCTTGATCCAATTCTTCGACGACGACTTCGCCATCTGCCCAGAATGCGGGGCTGAGTTCTGGAACATGGATTACACCGGCGAGTTTCCCGGCGACAACCCGGATCACGTCTGAGCAATCGCAACGCGCCGCGGATCACCTCTCGCATGCTGCAAGACATCACTTTTTCGGAATGTCCGTGCGTAATAGAGGTATGACACTTTCAACCCCCACCACCATCAGTAGCGATCTTCTTCCCACCGTGCGCAATCTCGAGGAGGCGCGCGTCCTTTGCGGCGACTTCGCGAGCGTGCTCACCGTCGGCCCCGATCTTCACGAGGTTGACGACTTCGCACACCCCGATCACAAGGTCGTCACATTCGACGACATCACCGAGCACTACCGCGGATATCTCGCACCCACCTTCGAACTCGTCGTCGAGGCGCTCGAGTGGGGTACGGGGCGCGCGAATCTGCTCGTGCACTGTCACGCCGGCATGTCGCGTTCCACCAGCACCGCATGGGGAATCGCGATCGCCAACGGGTTCGAACCACAGGAGGCTTACGATCTGTTGAAGCGCAACCACCCAACCGAACGACGTCGATCGTGGCACGGCTCAAATGTGCCGATGCGCACTGAGCGTCGCGCATTCATCCCCAACGAACTCGTGCTGCAGCACCTCGAGCAGTACTTCGGTCTTCGCACCGGTCATCTGCGCGACATTGCACTACTCGGGTCGCGTAGCTGATCAGGCGCGGTGTTCGCGACACCTGTCGGTGTCGCATCACTACATCGTCGACGCAGTGTCTACGACGCGGTCGGTCCGTCCGTATCAATGTGTAGTCGGTGCACGCTGCCGCCTTGCGGTAGCGCCGCGGCAACGTCGGCTGCGCGCTGCGGGTTGACCAGGCAAGCCATCGACGGGCCCGAACCCGACAACCACGCCGCCCACGCACCAGCATCTATCGCCGCGCGAATTGCCCGCTTGGTGTCGGGCACCACGGCAAGGCGCACGTCTTGGTGCAATCGATCGCGCGTGGCTTCAGCCAGCGCAGTGACATCTCCGGTGGTCATCGCAGCAACAAAGAGCGCGCTACGACCGACGTTGAAGACTGCGTCATCCATCGACACGGTTGAGGCAAGTTTGGTACGCGACTCTTTCGTGCTGGTCGTATTTTCCGGCACCCAGGTGACCACCTCGGCGTGCACATTGATCGGCACGCGCACGGCGCGACCGGCTGCCGCCACCGTGAGACCGCCGAGTGCCGACGCCGCCGCATTGTCAGGATGTCCCTCGAGTTCACTTGCGACACCAAAGGCCGCAAGTCGCGCCTCGTACGAGTTCGCAGCGACGACACCTTCGCGCTGAGCGATCGCGAGCAAGGCCCCGCCAACGCGTGCCGCGCCACTGAATCCCAACCCCCTACCCATCGGTATTCGATCGTGCGACCAAATCTCGCCGGTGCCTCCGCTCTTTCGAAATGCGACCATCGCGGGATGATGTGCGTCGCAGGTGCGCGCATCCGCCGCCCGACCGGGTTGCACGAGCCCTGCTTCGAATCGCAGCGCAAGGGCCAAGCCGAGCGTGTCAAA
>VGBY01000129.1 GCA_016870295.1 Actinomycetota bacterium | reverse complement strand
AGCAAGTGGTCGGCTACGTCGGAGAAGTCGACCGGCAGGTGCTCACGAAGTATGGCATCGAGGAGCGTGTGGCGTGTTTGGAAGTTGACGCGTCGGTGTTGTTGGGTGAGTCACCGAAGGTGCCCGTCGCCAAACCGGTGAGCCGCTTCCCATCGAGCGACTTCGACCTCGCATTCGCGGTGCCCGCCAAGGTGACTGCGGCGGCGTTGCAGCGTGCCGTGAGACAAGCAGCAGGAGCCCTCGGCGAAGACGTCGTGTTGTTCGATGTGTTCCGCAAGGCGGCCACCGATGAGTCGCGAAGCCTCGCGTACCGCATTCGGCTGCGTGCCGCCGACCGCACGCTCACCGATGCCGAAGTCGCCGCCGCACGGGCCGCATGCATCGCCGCCGCCGAGAAACTCGGCTGCACCCTGCGTGGCTGAGGTCGCGGTATGACGAACTTGTTGCCCGACTCGGAAGTTTCGGATGCCTATGTTGCGTTGCGAGCGCGAGTCGTCACGCTGCTACGGGCGTTGCCGGAGTCCACAGGAGACCGCGTCGTGCCGCATTGTCCGGCGTGGACGGTTCGCGAAGTTGTATCACATCTCGTCGGCGTGCCCGACGACATCATCAACGGTCGTATGGAAGGTGTCGCGAGTGATGCGTGGACCCAGGCACAAGTCGAACGCCACCGCGGCAAGACGCTCCGCGAACTCGCCGACTCGCTTGACGGACTGGCGGACCAATTCGATGTGATGCTTCCGCACTTCCCGCCGATGGCACGCTCACAGATGACGATGGATGCCGTCACCCACGAACACGATCTGCGTCATGCCGTTGGGCAGCCCGGCGCCCGTGACTCCGTCGCCGTGACGGCCGCGGTGGCGTGGCTGCGGCGGTGGGTACACGGGAAAAACGTGCCGCATGTTGAAACATTGTTCACCGCCGGCCTAAGCGAGTTCGACCTCTTGCGGTGCCTCACGGGGCGTCGCAGTATCGCACAAAGCGCCGCACTCGGGCTACCGATCGACGTGCTGGGCGCGGTACAGGCCGGCTCCCCGTTTCGCCCGCCGCTCGAGCCCATTGCGGAGTAGACGAGGCCACTGATGTGGCGAAGGTGTCAGGCCGGCGGGATGAGCGCGCCGGAGAACACCTGCCAGGCGAGCAGCGACTTTGCGACGAAGCTCAACACGATGTAGGTGCGCTCACCAACCAGATAGTCGGCGAACCGACCCTTGGCGCGGTACTGCAGCCACTGCACGATCGCAAAACAGTTGAAGAAGATGAACAGCGAAATGACGATGCCGTACACGAACCCAGGCACCGTGGTGTTCGGCGGGCCTTTGGGTGAGAACACGTTGATGAGCACCGCCACCCACGGCACCGCACCAGCAATGCAGCCGAACCAGAACGGCAACAACTGACCGTCGCCCGGCGTGGTGTAGCGCTCTTGCAACCAACCGAAGAGGATCATGCTCACGTTCACGCCGAACACTGCAAGCAGTGCCACGTAGTCGGCGACACCGTTCAACTGCAGGATCAGCACGATCATGATCGACGATGAAAGCGAATACTCCACCCAGCGGTACACGTTGATGTGCTTGGCGAGCCCGGCGGCGTAGCGGGGGAAACCGATGGGGGAGGCCACCAAGAAGTGGAAGAACGCCGACAGGGCCATGAACGCAGCAACCATCCACGAGATGTTCAGGCTGAAGAGATCGACGGGTGCGGCGAAGTTGCCGGTACCGGGAGCTTCCGACAGGTACGTTGCGCGCACCGGCAGCGACACATCGGTGGAGAGCACAAGAATCGCAATCAGCGACGCGAGGTGGAGTACCCCGGCGAAGATATTGAGCGTGCGGAGTTTTTGAATACGAGTATCCATGCAGTCAGAGTAGGTCAGCCCGCGGGGAACTCGCGGTGGTGGCGCTCCTCGGCGACCGTCAGCGAGTACTCGCTGTAAAAGCGCTCCCGACCGGCTTGTTGGGCGGCGTGGTGTTCGGGATGATTGCGCCAGGCGTCGTGGCTCGCTTGATCGGCGAAGGTCACGATGGTGACGCGTTCACCGTCGTCGGCAAGAAATGATTTGTGTTCGATGTAGCCGGGCATCCGAGTCGCGAGCTCGTCCATGCGGGCTGCAACCAAGCCATAGTCGGCCTCGATGCCCGAGTTCAACCGACTGCGAAAGATGGTGACGATGCGAGTAGCCATCTCGCCACGGTACGACAATTAGGGTCGGGGCGTGCCACACATCGACGATCAGGGTCGCCCCGAGCCACCCGTTGCGGCCAACGAGGCCGACACACTGCTGGGCTATCTCGACTTCCAGCGAGCAACGCTCGAGTGGAAGACCCGTGGGCTCGACGAAGCGGGACTGCGTCGCACGATCGCCTCCAGCTCCATGACGCTCGCCGGGTTGCTCAAGCACATGGCCTATGTCGAAGACCACTGGTTCAGCGGAATGCTGCTCGATCTGCCGCGGATGTCACCGTGGGATGCGGTGGACTGGGCGGCGACGCCAGATTGGGAATGGGAGTCGGCCGCCCGTGAGCCGGCCACTGCGGTGCGTGCGCAATGGAAAACCTCGGTCGAGCGCTCGCGTGCGGTCGTGCGCGATGCGTTGAGTCGGGCCGGCGTGAGCGGTGCGACTACTGCGAGCGGTGCGAATGTTGCTGACCCGCTCGGGCTGCTGGCGAAGCGTTCGTGGCCGAACGGCGAGCGACCCTCGCTGCGCTGGATTCTCGTGCACATGATCGAGGAATACGCCCGACACAACGGCCATGCCGATCTGCTGCGCGAAGTCGTCGACGGCGAGACAGGGGAGTAGTCGACCCCGTGCGTGGGCCTTGGGGTCGCGAAGCAGGTGTCTAGGTGAGTGGGCCGAGTTTGGTGAGCGCGCACATCATCGAGAAATAGTCGAGGCGGCCCGGTGTAGGGGCATACTTGTGCAAAGTTGTGAAGCCATAGCTAAGCGCCTGTTCCATC
>VGBY01000128.1 GCA_016870295.1 Actinomycetota bacterium | reverse complement strand
GCACATCGTTGGCCACTTTCAGGGCAAATCGACCAAGGGCATCCTTGCGGCGCTGGCGGTAGCCGCCCACATCCACTCGCAGCCGGGTGTCGTGGTCGCCGAGGCGACGCTGGCTCACCACGCGGGTGATGTCTTGCAGATTGGTGAGCGTGGCGCCGCGCGGCCCCACGAACATCGTCAGATTGTCACCCTGAACGGCGATATCGATCTCTTCACCATCAATACTCGACTCCACCGTGGCGGAAAGGCCAGCGGCTTGGAACAAGCCGTCGAGGAATGTGGTCGCCGCATCACGCACCGTGGTCACGGGCACCTTCGGGGCATCCTCTCGGCGGCGCCGGTTGTCGCTGACATCGTCATCACGTGCAACATCCCCGTCGTCTGCGCTGCGTTCGCGATCCGGCGTGCGTTCACGGGCGGGGCCGCGTGAATCGCTGCGCTCACGACGACGCTCACCATCACGACCGTCACGAGCACCGCGCTCGCGTGAGCGCGAACGTCCGCCACGACGCTCACCATCACGACCACCGCGCTCACGTCGCGATGTTTCGCGCACCGACGTCGGTCGAACTCGCGCACGAACTTTTGCCTCGCCGCGCAGACGACCGAACAAACCGGGCTTGGGTTCTTCCAACACTTCGATCTCGGCGTCTTCTGGTGCGACGCCGAGCTGGTCAAGCGCGAGAGACTTTGCGTCCTCGAGTGTCGCTGCGGTGATTGTTACCCATTCCATGTTGTCTTCCTCTTTCTGAGTGGAGATCGTGTATCTGTTGGTGGTTGATGAGACAGTTGTGGTATATCACTCACCGCTGCGGTGGTTTTGGTCGCTTCGGTGGTCCGTCATTGCGTGGTGCCGAGGGTCGGTTGGGGGAGTTCTGCTTGTTCTTCGGCTGCGTCACGCGCTTGCTCGGGAATTGCTCGTTTTGCCCCGTTTTTTCGGTCTTTTTCGTCTTCTTGTCGTCGTCGTCTTTCATCTCGCGGGCCTTGGCACTTGCCTGTTGCGCCTGGCGACCAATCGAATCATCGTTGCCATAGAAGCGTTTCGTGATGTACGCCTGTTGACCGATGCGCACCACGGCTTGCACGAAGTAGTAGACGACCAATCCGGTCGGCAGCACCACTTGGAACACCGCAAACACGACCGGCAGGTACTGCATGATCTTTTGTTGACTTGCCGACATCGTCGGGCTCACCGTTCGCGAGGCGACCATCCGCTGCTGCACGAGATACACGAGTGCCAGTGCAACGACGAGGCCGGCATAGATGAGCCCGCGCGCGAAATCATCGCGCATCACGTTGATCGGCTGCACCGCCAGATCGAGACCGATCGATCGCATCTCCTGTTTGCCGACGAGCGACAGGTACAGCTCCGACGAATCATCAAGATTGCGGGGCTCGAACCCGCTCGAGCCGGCGGGGCGATACGTGAGACCGGTCAGCAAACGGAACATCAGGATGAACACCGGCATCTGCGCCAAGAGCGGCAAACAGGAGGCGAGCGGATTGACCTTGTGCTCCTGGTAGAGCTTCATCATCGCCTCGTTCAGCCCCTGGCGGTCACCCTTGTGCTCGATCTGCAGGCGGCGGAGTTCGGGCTGCAGGCGCTGCATTTCGAGCATGCCGCGGGTGCTCTTCAACGTGAGCGGGGTGATCACGATCATCACGACCACCGCCATGGCCCCGATGGCAATCGAGTAGTCGTTGCTCCACGAGTAAATCCAGGCGATCAGCCAGCCGACGCCGTCAAAGAGCCAATCAAACATTGCCGTTGCTCATTTCGTGGGCGTGGCCACAAGCTGCCGTGTGTCGATGCAACGCGGAAGGACGTGCTGCCTCTGGCACTGGGTCGAACCCCGACGGCCCGAACGGTCGACAACGAAGGAGGCGCCGCACGGTCATCCAGCCGCCGCGCCACGGGCCGTGCAGGCGAATCGCCTCGTCGGCATACTCCGAGCAGCTCGGGAAGAACCGGCAGGGCGACAAGGCCCCCGCGCGCTGCTGCTGGTACCAGCGAATGGCACGCAGCATCCCCGTCGCACACATTGTCCCCACCCTGTGGATAGGACGACCAGTGAGTGTGTCGGACGTCACACTAAGCTCCTATCGGCGTTATTGCTGGAAAACGCCGCGGTCGTGCCGGCCTGCAGCCCACGCTCGAGGAGGGCGTCCAGAGTTGTCCCCAGTTGTCCCCAGTTGCTGTCCACAGCCGCTGGCTCGACGCTGAGGAGATACCAACCGGCGGGCAGGCCGTTGGCTCGCGCCCGCATCAGTTCACGCAGTCGCCGACGCACCCGATTCCTCACGACGGCCGAGCCGATGCGCTTGGGGGTCGCAAACGCCACGCAGACGCCACCTGCGGCCGGATCCACCGCCACGCGCAGGCCGAGCGCCCCCTCACGAATGAGGCGGCACCCCTGGAACGGGGCAAAGCCGAGACGTCGGGGGATGCGCTTGATCACGCCGACAAACGGGCGCGACCCTTGGCACGGCGCGACTTCAGAACGGCGCGACCACCCTTGGTCTTCATCCGTTTGCGAAATCCATGCTTTTTGGCACGCCGACGCTTATTGGGTTGAAATGTACGTTTCACGCCTCTCTCCTGACGTCACTTTCAAGGCGATTGGAAGCAACGCACTCAGGCTAGGGGAGCAGTTCGGCCGTCGCAACGCACCGCCAAACACGCACGGTGTGATTCGCCATTTTGACCCCTGTGGAAAACGTGCTACGTTCCCTGCCCCGTCTTGCACGGGCGGAACGGCACACACCGTTTCGAGACCAACACACGACGAACGACGAGTTACACGACTGGGATTCTCCACACGATGTGGGTGTTCCTGTGGATGACGAGGAGACCACATGACCAACGACACCGACACGACCGCGGCGAACGCTGACGCGGCGAACAACTCCGATTCCTCGCGTGCAGCCGCCGTGATCGAACCGTCGAATGGTCTCTGGGAGCGCGCTGCTGCGGTCCTGCGCCAACAGGTGTCGGA
>VGBY01000127.1 GCA_016870295.1 Actinomycetota bacterium | reverse complement strand
GGCCGCCGCTACGCTTATCAAGCCATGAAGAAGGACATCCACCCCAAATACGAGTTCGTCGTCTTTGAAGACTCCGGCGCGAACTACCGCTTCCTCACCCGCTCCACGATCAAGACCGACCCGTCCAAGACCATCGAGTGGACCGACGGCAAGACCTACCCGGTCGTGCAGCTCGACATCTCGAATGCGAGCCACCCCTTCTACACCGGCCAGATGAAGATCATCGACTCGGCGGGTCGCGTCGAGCGCTTCAACAAGCGCTACGGTGCCCGCAAGAAGACGGTCAAGAAGGCCGAGCCGAAGACTTCGAGCCGGTCGAAGAAATAGTCGCCCGCCCGCCCAATTCGGCGAGGTTGCGCGCACCGACCAAAGCCATCGTGCGCTTCACACCTGACGTGAAGTAGTCGATCACCCACTCGACGCCGAGTTGCCCGGCAGCTCCAAGCCCGTAGAGATACGGCCGGCCGAACATCACCGCTCGTGCACCAAGTGCACACGCCTTCACGACATCCGCACCCCGACGCACACCGCCGTCGACGAGCACTTCGATGTTGCCGCCCACGGCATCCATCACCGCTGGCAACAACTCGATTGGCGCTGGCGAGCCGTCGTACTGTCGCCCACCATGGTTGGAAAGTGCGATGCAGTCCACACCTTCGCCCACTGCCTGTTTGGCGTCGGCCACCGTCTGGATGCCCTTCAACATGATCGGCAGACCCGACTCGCTGCGCACCCACTCGAGGTCACGCCACGACAACGACGCATCGAACTGGCTGTTGACATAGTCAGACAGCGTGATGGCGGTTGAGCCGTCGACATCGCCACGACCTGAGACTGCCGAGAACGTGATCGGTTCGTGCGTGAGAAAGTCGAGCGTCCAGCGCGGGTGCCGGATGCCGTCAACGAACGTCTCCAAACCGATCTTGGGCGGCAGCGTGAAGCCGCGCCGCACGTCACGCTCTCGGCGACCGAACACGGCGGTGTCGACGGTGACCATGATCGCCTTGTAGCCGGCCGCTTTGGCGCGCTGCACGAGTTCGCGCGACAGGCCGCGGTCCTTCCACACATAGAGCTGGTACCACAGTGGGCCGTTCGACACTGCGGCGACCTCCTCGATGCTGCGCGTTCCCAGTGTCGAGAGCGTGTACGGCACCCCGTGGCGTGCGGCAACTTGTGCGACATCAAGTTCGCCGGCAGATGTTGCGATGCGGGTGAAGCCCGTTGGCGAGAATGCGAATGGATACGGCAGGCGCTGCCCCATCACCGTGGTGGTTGTGTCGATGGTCGAAACATCGACCAGCACGCGAGGTTCGAGGTGCACGTTTTCGAAAGCTTGGGTGTTGTTGGCCAGCGACCATTCGGTCTCGGCGGCACCGTCGAAGTAGTCAAAGACACCGCCTGGCAGCGCTCGCTTGGCGAGTCGGCGCAGGTCGTCGATGTTGCCACAGGTGGCGAGACGGCGGCGGCGGGCGTTCCAGTCGAACTTGCGGAGCGCAACGACGGACCGCAGGGTCTTTAGCACGGCGTCAGTCTCGCATCGGCAGGGTGTCAGCCACGCATCGAATCAAAGAGCATCTGCATCTGGGCGGGGTCGGTGCGCGGGTTCACCAAACACATGCGCAACACCGTTTCACCCTTGTGCGTGGTCGGCACCACGAAGGCGATGCCGTCGTGCAGCATGCGATCGCTCCATTGGGTGTAATCATCGGGCGACCAGCCAAGCCGTCGCACGACGAGAATCGAGAGCGACGGTTCAACCACGAACTCCAGATAGTCGGACGCCCGCACCATGTCGGCTGCGTCACGGGCGACCTGCAGCGTGATCTCCATCGCCTCTTCGTACGCCTCGGTGCCGTGCGTGGCGAGGCTGAACCAGAACGGCAACCCGCGCACGCGCCGCGTGAGGTGATGGGCGAGATCCGCCGGGTTGTAGGCCTCATCGATTTGCGTGGCGGCATCTTGAATGAGCACGTCGAGGTATTCGGCCTTCTGCGTGTGTGCCGCCTTGCCGATGCGCACGTCGCGATAGACGAGCGCGCAACAGTCGTACGGGCCGAACAGCCACTTGTGTGGGTCAACGATGAAACTGTCGACTTTCTCGATGCCGACGAACAGGTGTCGCACGCTCTTGGCGCACAATGCGGCCGCACCGTACGCACCGTCGACATGAAACCAGATGTTGTGTTCGCGAGCGAAATCGCCGATGGCGTCAAGTTCATCGATCACCCCGAGGTTCGTGGTGCCCGCGGTCGCTACCACTGCGCAAACACGACGCTGATCGTCGACGGAGAGCCCGAGATGGACACGTCTGATTGCAGCTGCAGTCAATCGGTTGACCGCATCAACGGGAACCGACACGAGATCGGCATCCATCGCATTTGCGGCCAACCCCACCGATGAGTGCGCCCCACCCGAAGCAAGGATGATCGGACGTATTCGGTCGGCCGCCCCACGCTCGCGTTGACGCCACGCCCATCGCGCGGCAATGAGCGCCGAGAGATTGCCGGCGGTGCCACCCGACACGAACACGCCGCCTGCCGATGAGGGAAGCCCTGCCAGATCGATCATCCATTGCAGTGCCTGATTTTCCGCGTACACCGCACCGGCCCCTTCGAGCCACGAACCGCCGTAGATGTTGCTCGCCGCAACTACGAGGTCAAAGAGCACCGATGACTCCGTCGGTGCTCCGGGCACGAATGACAAGAACAACGGATGGTCGACGCTGATGCACGACGGAGCGAGTTGCTCGGTGAAGATTTCAAGCGCCTTCAGCGCGCCGAGACCCTCGGCTGTGATGGTCTCGCCAACTTCACGCTGCAGCACGCTGAGCGACTTGGGCTCGTCGAGTGGTGGAGGGTCCATGCGCACGCGGTCGACGGCGTAGGCGATGATGGCGTCAGCGAGACGCTGGCTGTCTTCGTCGTGATAGTGCATCCAGTAGCCGTCGGATTCGTCGGGGTATGGCGACGGCACTTTGGACATCGCGCAAACACTAGAACGAACGCACCGTCATGTGATGCGACGCGCCG
>VGBY01000126.1 GCA_016870295.1 Actinomycetota bacterium | reverse complement strand
CGAGCGCGGCGGCGGTGAACGACACCGGCACACGCACGAGCAGGTTCATCTCGTCGCGCGCGAACACCGGGTGCGGTGCCACGCGACAAATCACGAAGAGATCTCCGGGCGGGCCACCGTTGCGACCCGGTGCCCCACGACCCTTGATGCGAATGCGTGAACCGTCGGCGACTCCGGCCGGTACGCGCACGTTGATTTCGCGGTCGCGCAACTCCACGCCGGTGCCGCGACATGTGCCGCACGGATGCTCGATCACCACACCGCGACCCGCGCACTGTGAACATGGCACGGAGAACGCGAAGCCACCCTGGTTCATCTCCGTGACACCGCGACCTGCGCATCGCGCGCAACGCTTAGGGGTCGTGCCGGTGCGCGCTCCCGAGCCGGCACACGTGGAGCACACCGCCTCGGAATTGATGTGCAGGCTCGTCGTTAACCCCTTGGCGGCATCGACGAAGTCGATGGTGAGTGCGGCCTCCAAATCTGAGCCGCGTTGCGGGCCGACGCCAGCACCGTTGCGACGACTTCCACCACCGAACATCTGGCCGAGCAAATCACCCAAACCACCCGCGCCCGCCATGTCGCCCATGTCGAACCGGAATGAACCGTTGCCGGGGCCACCGAAGGCGCCCGGACCGAGACGACGCACTTCGTCGTATTCACGCCGACGCTCTTCGTCGCCGAGCACGTCGTAGGCGGCGGAAATCTCCTTGAAGCGTTCTTCGGCCGCCGCGTTGTTCGGGTTTGCATCCGGGTGGTATTGGCGCGCCAACTTGCGGTATGCCTTCGTGATGTCTTTTGCCGGCGCGTTCTGCGCGACGCCGAGCACGGCGTAGTAGTCCTTCTCGAACCACTCTCGTTGTGCAGTCATGACATCCTCGTTCTGGTAATCAGCCCTTCACCTTCACCATCGCCGCGCGTACGACGCGACCCTTCCAGCGGTATCCCGTGCGCAACACTTCGACGACGACTGGGCTCGTTTGACCTTCATCGCCAGGTTCGTGCACGACTGCTTCTGCGGTCGCCGGATCAAACGGCTTGTCCGCCAAGTCGAGCGCCTCTAGCCCCTGCTTCTGCAACGAGCCGAGCAACGCCGACCACACCGATTCGATGCCCTGCACGCCGTGCGCCGCGGCCGCCTCACAGGCGTCGAGCACCGGCAGGATCGACTCGACGAGCTTGCCCGTTGCGCGATCAACATCGTCGACCATTTGTGTGGTCACGCGTTTGCGGAAATTCTCGAAGTCGGCCTGCAGTCGCAGGGCGAGGTCCTTGAATTCATCACGCTCCTTGGTCACCGCGTCGAGCACGTCGCTCACCACGAAGTGCTGGCTCGTGTCGGGCGAATCACCGGAGGGCGCCGGATCGGCGTCAGGGGAGGCGCCGTCGGCGCCCTCCGGATTCGAGGTGGTGGTGTCGTCGCTCATCGTGCGTCGCTTCGCGCTCGTTCGGCGCGGTTATTTCTCGTCGACGATTTCGGCATCGACGATGTCGCCGTCGTTGCCTGCGGTCGCACCGTTGGCCGCTTGACCGGTCGCCGATGTGCCCGCCGCGTTCGCATCGCGTGACGCCGCTTCGTAGAGCTTCTGGCTGAACGCCTGGCTGGCGGTCATCAGTTTCTCCGTTGCGTTCTTGATGGTGTCGACGTCGGTGCCGGCGAGTGCCGCCTTCAGGTCGGCGAGCGGCTGCTCCACGGCCTTGCGCTCGTCTTCGGTGACCTTCTCCCCTTGCTCGCGGAGCACCTTCTCGGTTTGATACACGAGTGAGTCGGCGTTGTTGCGCACTTCGGCGTCGGCGCGGCGCTGACGGTCCTCATCGGCGTGCGCCTCGGCGTCCTTCACCATCTTGTCGATGTCGTCCTTGTTGAGCGACGACTGACCGGTGATGGTCATCGACTGTTCCTTGTTGGTGGCGCGGTCCTTGGCCGACACGTGCACGATGCCATTGGCGTCGATGTCGAAGGTGACTTCAATCTGCGGCACGCCACGCGGGGCGGGCGGCAGGTCGACGAGCTGGAACTTACCGAGCGTCTTGTTGTACGACGCCATCTCACGCTCACCCTGCAGCACGTGGATCTCCACCGACGGCTGCATGTCTTCGGCCGTGGTGAACGTCTCGGTGCGACGCGTGGGGATGGTGGTGTTGCGCTCGATGAGCCGCGTCATGACACCACCCTTGGTCTCGATACCGAGCGACAGCGGCGTCACGTCGAGTAGCAGGATGTCCTTCACATCACCGCGCAACACGCCGGCCTGCACGGCCGCGCCGACCGCGACGACTTCGTCGGGGTTGACGGTGCGGTTCGGCTCTTTGCCGGTGAATGACTGCACGAGTTCCTGCACGGCGGGCATGCGCGTCGAACCACCGACGAGGATCACGTGGTCGATCTCGCCCTTCGTGAGACCCGCGTCGCTGATCGCCTGTTCGAACGGTTTGCGGCAACGCTCGAGCAGGTCGGCGGTCATCTCCTGGAACTTCGCGCGAGAGAGCGACTCGTCCAGGTGCAAAGGACCATTCGCCGTTGCGGTGATGAACGGCAAGTTGATCTGCGTCTGTTGCACCTGCGACAGTTCGATCTTGGCCTTCTCTGCTGCCTCTTTCAGGCGCTGGGCCGCCATGCGATCCTTCGAGAGATCAACACCCTGCGCCGCCTTGAACTGCGCAACCAACCAGTCGATGATTTTCTGGTCCCAGTCGTCACCGCCGAGTTTGGTGTCGCCGTGCGTGCTCTTCACTTCGAACACGCCGTCGCCGATCTCGAGCACGCTCACGTCGAAGGTGCCACCGCCCAAGTCGAAGACGAGCACCTTTTCTTCCTTCGATCCCTTGTCGAGGCCGTAGGCGAGTGCCGCGGCGGTCGGCTCGTTGATGATGCGCAACACTTCGAGCCCGGCGATCTGCCCGGCTTCCTTCGTGGCGGTGCGTTGTGCGTCGTCGAAGTACGCCGGCACGGTGATGACCGCCTGGGTGACGGTGTCGCCGAGATACGCCTCGGCGTCACGCTTCAACTTCATCAGCGTGCGGGCGCTGATCTCCTGCGGCGTGTACTTCTTGCCGTCGA
>VGBY01000125.1 GCA_016870295.1 Actinomycetota bacterium | reverse complement strand
CTCGCCACGAAGAAGACCCTGCGCGACCTGCACCTCGTCACCGTGTGCGAAGAAGCTGGATGTCCGAATCTTTCGGAGTGCTGGCGTGATGGCACCGCAACCTTCATGGTGCTTGGTGAGCGGTGCACGCGAGCCTGCGGGTTTTGCCTCGTCGATACGCGCAAGCCCGATCTGCCCGACGCCGACGAACCGATTCGTGTCGCCGAAGCGGTGCGACGCATGGGCTTGCAACATGCGGTGCTCACCATGGTGGCGCGCGACGACCTCGCCGACGGCGGTTTTGCGCATGTGGCGCGTTGCGTCGACATGATTCGCGAACTCAACCCGGGTATATCGGTCGAGACATTGGTTTCCGATGCCAAGGGCGACGACGACTCACTCCAACATCTGTTCGAAGTGCGACCGGATGTGTTCAACCACAACATCGAGACGATTGCCCGACTGCAGCGCATCGTGCGACCCTCGGCCGGCTATGCGCGCAGCCTGTCGGTGCTGGCGCGAGCGCACCGCGCTGGGCTCGTGACGAAGTCGGGTTTCATGCTCGGGCTCGGAGAAGAACGTCACGAAGTGGAGTCGTTACTTGCCGACCTAGCCTGCGTCGGCGTGAGCATCGTGACGATCGGTCAATACCTACGCCCAACGAGCGAGCACCTGCCGGTGGTGCGTTGGGCCGCACCAGAAGAATTCGATCACTACCGACAGTTCGGTGAGTCGCTCGGACTCCGGCATGTCGAGTCGAGCCCGCTGACGCGCTCGAGTTATCACGCCAAACGCGCAGCCGATGGCGCGGTGTCACGTGCGACGTCGACACCCGTTTCGTCGGGCGTTGCAATCCCCGTGTTGGTGCGCCGATGAGCCAACGCGTCACGAGTTTGCGGCCGCTCAGCCTGACGATTGAGAGTGACCGCACCGTTGAGGGTGGTGGCTTCGTCGTGCGCCGACCGTTCCCCACGGCACGTGTGAGCCACATCGATCCGTTCCTCCTGCTCGACGAAATGGGGCCGGTCGAATACGCACCCCAGAAGGCGATCGGCGCGCCTGAACATCCCCACCGTGGGTTTGAGACCGTCACGTATCTCATGCACGGCGCGATGGAACATCGCGACACCACCGGCGCCGTCGCGACGATTCGCCCTGGTGGGGTGCAATGGATGACGGCTGGGTCGGGCGTGATTCATAGCGAGTTGCCGACCGATGACTTCCTCCGCAGTGGCGGGCGCATGCACGGCTTTCAGTTGTGGGTCAACTTGCCGGCGAACGCCAAGATGATTCCGCCTCGCTACCAAGGGTTTGAAGCAAACGAGTTGCGTCGCGTGCATTTGCCATCTGGTGGCGAAGTGCGCGTCGTGGCCGGCACGGTGATGGGCGTTACCGGTGCAGTGCAGACGACGAGCCCGATGACGTATGCCCACGTGGTGATGCGCGCCGGAGAAGAAGTGACATGGGAGCCCGCCGATGGCCACACCGCGCTCGTACATGTGTTTGATGGTGCGCTGTCAGCGAACGGCCACGCGGGTCGCTCGGGGCAGATGCTCGTCTTTGAGCGCTCGAGCGGCACCATCGTGTTGCGTGCTGCCGATGCCGTCGTCGCACAGAGCGCTGCCGAAGCAGGCGATGACGGGGTGGTGGCACAGGCGTTGTTGTTGGGTGGTCAACCGCTCGGCGAACCCGTGGTGCGTTACGGGCCATTCGTCATGAACACGAAGGATGAGATTGCGCAGGCGTTCCGTGACTACGAGGAAGGCACCTTGGTGCGCAGCCGCTGAGGCTGCCACATTCTCCGTCATGCAGTCAGAGGGCAACGCAGCGCTCTACCTCGAGCGACTCACGCGCGTTCGCGCACAGATGCAATCCCAACGGGTGGACGCGCTCGTCGTGTCGGTGGGTTTCGATCTCCCGTACCTGACGGGGTATCTCGCGATGCCACTCGAACGACTCACGGCGCTGGTCGTGACTGCGGAGTCGGCAACGCTCGTCGTGCCGCGTCTTGAGGCACCGCGCGTGGTGCACCACACCGCGGTGTTCAACCTTGTCGCATGGGACGAGACGCAAGACCCAGTCGCAATCACCGCCCGACTCGTCGGCACCGCACGACGCGTTGCCATCGGCGACCAAATGTGGTCGCGATTCCTCGTGGAGTTGTTCGGCCACTTGCCGGGGCGTGAATACGTGCGTTCGGTCGACATCGTCGGGCCCCTGCGCATCGCCAAGGACGCCGCCGAAATTGCCGCGCTCGTGGCCGCTGGTGCCGCTGCCGACAGCGTGGCTGCACAACTGCAACGCGGGGAGATCGCGCTGGTCGGGCGCACCGAAGCCCAGGTGTCGGCCGAAATCTCCAACCGCTTGCTCGAAGCCGGGCATGATGTGGTGAATTTTGCGATCGTTGCCGCAGGGGAGAACGCGGCAAGCCCGCATCATCACGCGGGGTCGCGAGTAATCCGCAAGGGCGACATCGTGCTCTGCGATTTCGGCGGAACGATGAACGGATATTGCAGTGACATCACGCGCTGCGTGCACATCGGCGAACCCCCCGCAGAAGTCGCGCGAGCGTGGAGCGACCTCCGTCGCGCCCAGGAGGCTGGTGTCACGGCGGGGCGTGTCGGTGCTGCATGCGAGAGCGTCGATGCCGCGGCGCGCAACGTGCTCGCCGATGCAGGGTGGGGTGAATATTTCATCCACCGCACAGGACATGGCATCGGCATGGAGGCTCACGAGGAGCCGTACATGGTGAGTGGCAATTCGTTGCCAATCGCGAGCGGTCATGCATTCAGCGTCGAGCCCGGCATCTATGTGGCCGGGAAGTGGGGCATGCGTCTGGAAGACATCGTGGTGGCGACCGACTCCGGACCGCGTCGCATGAATGCAGCAGTACGCGATTTGATCGTGCTGTGAGATGACGCTCGTCGAAGTTCACTTCGTGGTGCGCCAGCGATGAAGCTCGACGCCGCGACGGTGATGCTGCAGTGGGCGAGCGGCGGCATGTTGTTTCTCTGGTTCACGATGCGCTCGGGTGAGATTTCGATTGGCTACGGCAAGTTGCTGCGCGGTGTGTATGCCGCGCTCGCGCTGATTGGTGCC
>VGBY01000124.1 GCA_016870295.1 Actinomycetota bacterium | reverse complement strand
ATCGCCGAGGCCGAGCTGCCCATCGTCGTTGGCCCCCCAACACTTCACATTGTCGTTGTCGAGTAGCGCACACGAGTGCGCTGCACCCGTCGCAATCGCCTTCGCCGTGCGACCGCTGCCGAGTTGCACGGCTGCCAGCGCATCGCCCATCACAGCGGCACTGCGACCGATGTCGGTGGTGGCGCCAGAACCAAGTCGGCCGTTGTCGCCCTCACCGAAACATTTGACGGTGGCATCATCGAGTAGCGCGCACGTGTGGGCGGTGCCGGTCGAGATTGCGCGCACGGTGCGACCGGCCCCGAGGTTCACGGCGATGAGCGCATCGCCCATCTCGGCACTCGCATCACCGAGCGCGGCGGTGCCGCCTGAACCAATCTGTCCGGAGGTGGCCGAGCCGAAGCACTTCACCGCCGCACTATCGAGCACGACACACGTATGTCCGTCACCGGCGTCGATGTACCTCGGCAGGGCTGCGATCTGAGTCGGCGACCCATCCGCCTGGGTCGCCGACGCGCCAGACGAATCTGCTGTCACCCGCTGTGCGACGAGCACGCCGGAGAGAGCGATGATCGTCGTGAGGATGATGGCGTTGCGATGTCGAACTAGCACGGTCGCCGAAGGTAGAGAGGTGTCCCACTCGTGTGCCGAACGCAGCTGGCAAGGTTGCCGAGGTTTCACCGTCGCGAAAAATCACACGAACGTAAGTCGCACGGCCGCAAGATTCATGCGACTCGCGCAATCGTGACGAAGTTGAACGCTGAGCAACGATTCACCGACATTGTTTCGAGGTGTGACAAATCAAACGAAAACGTCAATGAATACTGCAGTCGCTCCGCTTGCATTCTGTGAACACATTGCACATACAGTGCAACGCATGCAGATACTCCGCACCCCCGATGAGCGGTTCGTGAACTTGCGCGACTGGCCTTACGAACCCCACTACACCGATGTGCGCCATGGCAGCGACGTACTACGCATCGCCCATATCGATGCCGGCCCACGCGATGCCAAGAACGTGGTCTTGTGCATGCATGGTGAGCCGAGTTGGTCGTACCTCTACCGCAAGATGATCCCCGTCCTCGTCAGTGCTGGGCACCGCGTGATCGCCCCCGACCTCGTCGGTTTCGGACGCAGCGACAAACCAGCGGTGGTGAGCGACTACACCTACGAACGTCATGTGCAGTGGATGACCGACTGGTTGCTCGCCAACGATCTGCGTCGTCTCACGCTCGTGTGCCAAGACTGGGGCGGTCTCATCGGTCTGCGTTTGCTGGCCGCTCACCCCGAACGGTTCGATCGATTGGTCGTTGCGAACACATTCCTGCCGGTGGGTGATCGTCCGCCAAGCGAGGCCTTCATGGCCTGGCGCAAGTACAGCCAGGAGACTCCCAACTTCAACGTGGGTCGCATCGTGGAGGGAGGTTGTGCGCGCAAACCGCTCGCCCCCGAAGTGGTGGCCGCGTACGATGCGCCGTTCCCCGACGACTCATTCAAGGCAGGGGCCCGCGTCTTTCCCACGCTGGTGCCGATCAGTCTCGATGATCCGTCGTCGAAGGCAAATCTGGCGGCGTGGAAGGTGCTCGAACGCTTCGAGAAGCCGACGTTGACCGCGTTCAGCGACTCCGACGCGGTGACGAAAGGTGGCGACCGCGGGTTTCAGCAGCGCGTGCCCGGAACCAACGGACAGTCACACGTGACCATCGCCAACGGTGGACACTTCCTACAAGAAGATGCAGGCGAAGAACTCGCCGGCGTCGTAAACGAGTTCATCCTGCGCAACGCGTGATCGTCATGAATGTCGCAGATTCGACAAAACTGAGCGCGAAGCAAGGCACACGCCGAAAAACCGCGGACACGCGACGCACACCAACGGCACGGGCAGCAACACCGGCATCGACCCGGCGCACGCACACACAGCGCACCCGCACGAACATTGCCGACGCATTGGCGCAACTCATCCGTGAGGGAAACGAGTCGCCCACTGCTGCCGAGGTGGCACGGCGTGCTCGTGTGGCGTTGCGCACGGTGTACCACCACTACGGCGCAATGGAAGCCGTGTACGAAGAAGTGATCCGTCGCAACGAGCCAAACGTCGCGCGACTCATCACCACGCTCGAGCCACGGCTACCGCTCCACTCGCGAGTGTGTCAACTCGTCGAGCAGCGCTGTGCGGTGTATCAATACCTCGCACCACTGCGCCGAGCAGTGCGCGCCAGCCATGAGGCTCGCACGTCACCAGCGATACGCGCCGCCGCACGGCGCCTCGAGTATGTGCTTGCGCGGCATGCCAGCGACACATTCAGTCCGGAGTTGCACGGCGCTCCTGACCGCTACGGAACGCTCGAACGAATCGCGGCGCTCACGTCGTACGACATGTGGAATCGTCTGTCGCATGTACAAAGGCTGTCGAGCGCCCGCGTGCAACGACACATGACGGTGACAGTACTGCGCGAATTCGACTAGCGCGTGTGCTGGCGGTGCTACGCAGAATCGACTAGCGCGTGTGCTGGCGTTGCCACGCCGTGAGCGTGTTCTCAATGAGACACGCCACCGTCATCGGACCAGTGCCACCCGGCATCGGCGTGATGGCTGCCGCAACCGATTGCACTTCGTCGAACGCAACATCACCAACGATGCCCTTTTCGCCGCGTGAGATCCCCACATCAACAACCCACGCGCCGGGCTTGACATGCTCGCGACGAATACTGCGCGCTTGACCCGTCGCCGACACCAGGATGTCGGCATCCCTGCACACTGCAACGAGATCAGCGGTGCGACTGTGCGCGATGGTGACGGTGGCATCCACGCCCTTGCGGGCCAACAACACCGCGAGCGGCAACCCGACAAGGTTCGAACGCCCAACCACCACTGCGCGCTTCCCCGCAGTTTCTGCTCCGTAGTGCTGCAGTAGTCGGAGTACACCGAGCGGCGTGCACGGCACGAGCGAATCGGCACCACGCAGCAGGCGGCCCATCGACGCAGTGGTCAAACCATCCACGTCTTTGTCGACCGGAATCAACGACAACAACGCCTCCCCATCGAGATGCGACGGCACGGGTTGCTGCACGAGAATGCCGGTAACCGATGCATCGCCGGCCAACTCGCGAATGCGCGACTCGGCATCGCGCTGCGAAACA